>JAKAXP010000186.1 GCA_021816545.1 Bacteroidota bacterium | reverse complement strand
CATCCAGAGTATTCCAGAAGGTATCAGGATGTCCTTCTTTCCGTCGCCGTCTATGTCACCGGCAGCCATGGCTCCCTTTACCGTGGCAACAAAATGATCATACTGATTAACACCGTTGCCTCCGGTATAACCGGGCAGCCATGCACCTGCGCCTCCGGCAGCCGCTGTATCTATTGAGGTACCTCCCCTCGAATACTTAATAATTGCAATCTTTTCATCGGGAAAAAGTTCCTTCATCTTCCCGGCAAACGTGAGTTCCACTCCGAACCTGTCGGAATATGAGTTATTGGTGCCGTCACTGCTGAAGCCCACGCCGTGTCCCGGACAGAGTGTGCTCCACATGCCCCGGCCGTCAACAGGCGTATTGTCTGCTGCTGTATTTCCATGATAAATCATTACACCCTGCATTTCGCCTGCAAGATCTGCAGGGAGCTCTGACACCAGGCCGTAGCCGTCCATATTTGACTGTCCACCAAGATAATACACCCGATATTCGCTCCCTTTCTGGGTACATGACTGGGTCATAAACATGGCCGTTGCAACAACTATTAACAATGATTTTTTCATACTTTGTGTGAAGTTAAACTGACTTAAAAAAGAAGACTAAAAGTAGCCAAATTTTCATTATTTTTATGGCCGGACACACTTAATCAATCCAAAAAACAGATAAAGATGAATGGAATAAAAGGAACCCGTACGGAGCAGAATCTCCTGAAAGCATTTGCAGGTGAATCACAGGCAAAGAACCGTTATGAATTTGCGGCCAAGGTTGCAAAGGAAGAGGGTTATGAGCAGATTGCAGCCATTTTCCTTGAGACGGCGATGCAGGAGCAGCAGCATGCCAAGCGTTTCTTTGGCTACCTCGAAGGTGGCATGGTTGAGATCACGGCAGCATACCCTGCAGGCAAGACTTCTACCACAAGTGATAATCTTGAGGCAGCAGCCGCAGGCGAGCATGAGGAGTGGTCAGAGCTGTACCCTGAATTTGCAAAGATTGCCGAGGAGGAGGGCTTCAAGGAGGTAGCAACAGCGTTCAAAGCCATCTCTGCAGCAGAGAAGGTGCATGAGGAGCGTTACAGGAAGCTTCTTGAAAACGTTATGGGCAACAAGGTGTTCGAGCGTGAGGAGAAAGTCTTCTGGTACTGCCGCAAGTGCGGTTACGTGCACTTCGGCACCAAGCCGCTGAAGAACTGCCCGGCATGCCTCCATCCGTTCAACTACAGCGAGGTATACGCACAGAACTATTAATCTTTCATTCCAGGAATGACCAACGGAGGAAGGATGCTCAGCCTTATGAAAAACAGGCAGAGCGAGAGGAAATATATTGACAGGCCGGTTGAAAGGGAAAAGATTGAGAGGATAACCGAAGTGGGCAGGCTGTCACCGTCTGCCTGCAACGGCCAGCCCTGGCATTTCGTCGTTGTAGACGAACCGGCGCTCCGTAATGAAGTGGCCGCCGCCACGGAGTCTGTTGTCCTGCGCATGAATTCCTTTGTCCGGGAGGCTCCCGTACTGATTGTTGTCGTCCGCGAAAAATCCAATTTCAACTCCAGGGCCGGAGACCTGATAAAGCAGAAGGATTACTCCCTGATAGATATCGGAATAGCAACCGCCTCCATGGTATACCAGGCTACGGCTGAGGGCCTTGGCACCTGTATCATCGGCTGGGTTGACGACAGGCGGATCCGGAAAGCACTTCGAATTCCGTCCTCAAAGAAAGTCGAGCTTGTTATTTCTGTAGGTTACACTGAAAACAGGCTCAGGGAAAAGTCGCGCAAGCCGCCGGATAACGTGATCACCTTCAACAGGTATTGAGACTGAGTACGGTACCACCGGGTCTGACACCCGGTGGTACCTGTCTTCAGCCATATATTTGCATATGGTGGCATATCACAGGGTTTGAGACCAGGTGATACCTGACCTCAGGCAGGTATCTGCATAAAACAGAGTATCAGTTCAGCTTTGCCAGCGCTTCCTTTATCCGCCTGACTGCCTCAATGATCCGCTCATCAGAGGTGGCATAGGATATCCTGATGCAGTTGTCTGAACCGAATGCGCTTCCGCTCACAAGCGCCACCCTTGCCTCGGCAAGAATATAAAGGGCAAGGTCATCAGCGTTTTTAATAACCTGGCCGTTATGGCTCCGTCCGATGAAGCTGGTTATATCCGGCATGACATAAAATGCACCCTGGGGTACCCTTACCTTTAATCCGGGAATTTCTCCAAGCAGCCTGCAGATAAGATCCCTCCTGCGGAGGAATGCCTCGCGCATCCTCTCCTTCGAGTCACTCTTCGAGGTGATCGCTGCCAGCGCTGCCCGTTGGGCTATTGAGCAGACACCCGAAGTGAACTGGCCCTGAAGCTTGTTGCAGGCTTTCGCGAGCCAAAGCGGTGCGCCGATGTAACCTATCCTCCAGCCTGTCATCGCATATCCCTTTGACACACCGTTGACAGTCACCACCCTGTCGGTGATGCTTGCGAAGGAGGCAAGGCTGACATGCTTTCCGGTGAAAATTATATGTTCATAAATCTCATCTGAGATGATTATAACCTGCGGAAACTTCTCCAGTACCTTCACCAGTTCCGCCATCTCCTCATGGGTATAGACCATTCCGGTGGGGTTCGAGGGTGAATTGAAGATAAGCACCCGTGTGCGGGGAGTAAGTGCAGCCTCAAGCTGAGCAGGAGTAACCTTGAAGTCGCTGTCAATGGATGTCTGAATTATGACAGGCTTGCCTTCGGCGAAGGTGATATGGTCAAGGTAGCTGACCCAGTACGGGGCAAGCAGGATCACCTCGTCACCCGGGTCAACGACCGAAATCATAATGTTGATCAGGCTGTGCTTCCCTCCTGCCGACACAATGATCTGCTCCGGAGTGTAATTGAGTCCGTTCTCCTCCAGGAACTTGCGGGATATGGCTTTGCGGAGGTCAGCGTAACCGGGCACCGGGGGATAAAACGAGTAGTTATCGTCAATTGCCTTTTTTGCGGCCTCCTTGATATCATCAGGCGTATTGAAGTCAGGCTCCCCTATGCTCAGGCTGATGACGTCAATTCCCTGTTCCTTCAGTTCCTGGCTCTTCGCTGTCATTGCCAGTGTCTGTGATACCGAGAGTGCCTGCACCCTCTTGCTGATATGCTCCATTATGTCAGTTGTTTATTTGTTTTCGTTTCCGGGAAGGCCAAATGTAATTGTTAAAACTGAAAAAGAAAAGGGATTATTGCAGTGTCAAAGAGGGCATAAAAATGATTAATTTGCACTTCATTAAACATAAATTTTACGGGAAATGGAAACCTTCCTTGAGATACTGAAGATTATACTTCCGGCCCTGCTTGTAATGCTGACCGCATGGCTTGTGATACGGAACATGCTTCATGACGACCAGGAGCGGCGCAGGCAGGACCTGTTGCTGCAGACTGTGAAAACCATAACACCTGTCCGACTACAGGCCTATGAGAGGATCGTTTTATTCCTTGAGCGTATTTCGCCGGAGTCACTTATAATACGTGCGGCCCGGCCGGAGATGACTGCGCAGCAGTTGCAGGCGGCTCTGGTCACAAGCGTCAGGAGCGAGTATGAGCACAATCTCTCGCAGCAGATATATATGAGCAACGAAGCCTGGGAGATGGTGAAGAATGCCCGTGGCACCATAGTCAGGCTTATCAACAGCGTTGCCTCTCAGCTTCCCCCGGCTGCCACAGGCGAAGAATTGTCCAGGCTGCTCCTCGAGGAGGTTGTGGATATGGATACAGAACCTACCCGTACTGCTATCGCCTACATCAAATCAGAGCTGGCAAGGATAATGGGATAGCCCGGACGGTTGCCATCCGGGCTTAATCAGAAAATTGTTTTTTCTGGTCTAGCTTCTGACGCTCCTTTGATATTTCTTCTTGCAACTCTTTTTCACTGGGCAGATAAAGCTTGTACTTTGAGGCAAATACCTGTTTGCTGTCACAAAGGAGGCTGTATTTTACTATTGTCTTGCTCTTTTCATTACAAAGAATCAGTCCAATGGTTGGATTATCTGATTTTTGACGCACCTGGTCTTCAAAATACCTTACATAGAAGTCCATCTGCCCGATATCCTGATGTGTCAGATCCCCTGTTTTCAGGTCAATTAACAGGAAGCACTTCAGGATATAGTTATAAAATACCAGGTCAATGTAGAAATGAGTCTCCTCGGCAGAAATCCTGTATTGCCTGCTCACAAAAGAAAATCCCTTGCCAAGCTCCAGCAGGAAAGCCTGAAGCTTGTCAATCAGAGCCTTTTCGATGTCTTTCTCATAAAAACCCGTATTTGGACTGATATTCAGGAACTCCAGCACATATGGGTCCTTTATGATATGGGCGGGCTGTATAACCTCCCTCCGTTCATCAACCTCTTTTTTTAGAAGATGGCGATTGTCTCTTCCGGTCATAAGAATCCGCTCATAATACAGGCTGTTTATCTGCCTTTCCAGTTGCCTGGTACTCCAGTTCCCTTCCACACATTCTTTAAGGTAAAACTCTCTGGACGATTCACCTTCAATGCGCATCAGGATCCGGTAATGTGTCCAGGACAATTCATGACGCAATGCGTCACACATTTGAAATTTAAGATAAAAAGTCCTCATATTCCGAAGGTTACTTTCATCAAAACCTTTCCCGAAATTCGCAGTAAGCCTTCTTGA
>JAKAXP010000185.1 GCA_021816545.1 Bacteroidota bacterium | reverse complement strand
ATATATCTGAGGGTAAGGTCTTTTTCCTTGCCACTCTCTCAATGCACTCAACCGAGGTTGCTCCCTCGCAGGCTGCGCCTCTCATTGCATACCAGCTGGCTACAACCAATGATCAGCTGATTAAAAAATATCTTGATGACGTTGTTTATATGATGGTTCCCAACCATAATCCTGACGGGATGGATATGGTGGTTGAAAACTACAAAAAGTACAAGGGCACTCAGTACGAGGGAGCTGCATTGCCAAGTGTTTATCACAAGTATGTGGGGCATGATAACAACCGGGATTTTGTCAGCCTCACGCAGGAGGACACCAGGGCCATTGCCCGCATCTGCAACCTCGACTGGTATCCGCAGGTGATGATTGAAAAGCACCAGATGGGTTCAACAGGGATACGGTATTTCGTTCCTCCGGCCCATGACCCGATTGCAGAGAATGTTGACGGTGAGCTGTGGTCATGGACAGGTGTCTTTGGCACAAACATGCTTCGTGATCTCACAGGCGCGGGCCTCACCGGTGTGGGACAGAAGACAATATTTGACATGTACTGGCCCGGTTCCACCGAGACATGTATCTGGAAGAATGTCATAGGGATGCTTACAGAAGCGGCCAGTGTTCGTGAAGCATCACCCATATATATTGAGCCAAATGAGCTTCAGGCTAGCGGGAAGGGACTTTCGGAATATGACAAGTCAGTCAATTTCCCGGCACCGTGGCCCGGGGGCTGGTGGCACCTGGGTGACATCGTAAAGCTCGAAATCGGATCAACGCTTTCGATTATCAGGACTGCTTCGCTGCACAGGCAGGAGATACTGAAATTCAGGAATGATATCTGCCGGAGGGAGGTTGAAAAAGGCCGGAACGAACCGCCTTATTATTATGTTGTTCCTGCCGCACAGGCAGATCAGAGTGAGCTTGTACGATTCGTAAACCTGATGAGGGAGCACGGGGTTAACGGATACCGGCTTACCGCTGACTATACCCTTGACGGGATAAACCTTAAATCCGGTGACTTTGTATATCCTCTTGCCCAGCCATTCAGGGCATTTGTAAAGGAGGTGATGGAAAAGCAGGAATTCCCCGTAAGGCATTATTCTCCCGGAGGAGAGGTAATAAAGCCATATGATGTTACAAGCTGGTCACTGCCTCTGCACAGGGGGCTGACCTCATATGAGATCACAAAGCGTGATCCTGCATTTGAAAACAGAATCAAACTATATGAACAGGAGTACTCACCTGTTCAGGGAGGATACCGTCTGCCGGCGGTATTTCCCATCACAAGCAACGGCAGCTTTATGGCAGCATTCCTGGCAGCCGGACAGGGCATGAAGGTTGAGCGTCTTGACAGCGAAGTTGTTATTGACGGAAAGGCTTTCGGCAAAGGAAGCTTTGTAATAAGTGAAGGCGAACAGTCAGCACTGGAGGCAATTGCCAGGGAGGCATGCACCGAGCCGGCCTGGGCCGGCAGTATGGGATCACTCCCGGCCAGCGAAATAAAAATTCCCCGCCTGGCACTGGTTGAAACATACTTCAGTGACACGGATGCCGGGTGGACCCGTTATCTCTTTGATACGTACCACATTCCTTATACAATACTGCACCCTGATGAATTCGAGGCAGCGGATCTTGAAGACAAATATGACATAATTGTCTTCCCGGGAACACAGAAGAACCTTCTGATGACCGGTAAACCGGGCAGCGAGGGAGGAGCTTACATGAGCAATTATCATCCTGACTATCAGAAAGGAATGGGTAAAAAGGGCCTGGAGAAACTAATGCTCTTCATTAACAACGGTGGTACTGTTATATCATGGGGGCCTTCAACAGATCTTTTCACCGGCCTGCTGGAGGTGACCGTCAATGACAAAACGGAGGAATTTTCATTGCCTTTTTCCAATATGGCCGACCAGGCAAGAAGGGAGGGGCTGAATATTCCGGGATCACTGGTACGTCTCGAGCTAAAGGAAGATCACCCGCTGACTTACGGAATGCCATCCTCAACAGGAGTGTTCTACAGGGGAAATCCACTGTTTACGACATCCGTCCCCAGGTTTGACATGGACCGAAGGGTCATAGGACACTTCCCTGAAAAGGATATCCTGCTAAGCGGGTACTGTGAGAAAGAAGAGCTGCTGGCCAACGCACCGGCTATGCTCTGGATCAAAAAAGGGAAGGGACAGATTGTGCTCTACTCTTTTAACCCCCAGTTCAGGGCATCAACCCAGGGAGCATACAAGCTTCTCTTCAATGCACTCTTCCTTCCTCCTGTCGAATGAAATCATGCGATATCTCCTGGAGTAAACTAAATTTCAATGCCATGAAAAGATTTTATTGTTTTGTTTTGACAGCCATTATGTTAACTATTACGGCAGTTGCACAGCAGGTGCCTGACACCGTGTACTCGCCGGTGATAAAAAACCCGGCTTATGCCTCCGGCAAGGGGCCGGTTGTTTATATTGACGAAGGGCATAATAATTTTCACACCCGCGGTGACCGTTACCTCCCTTTTGCCAGGCTTCTGGAGCGTGACGGGTATGTCACCGAAGGTTATACCGGTAAATTTGATGCCGGCAGGCTTGAAAGATGCCGGGTACTTGTGATCTCCAATGCCCTGAACGAGGCCAATGTGCAGAACTGGTACAAGCCTGTATGGCCCGCATTCACCCCTGATGAAATTGAGACTGTCAGGAGATGGGTGGAGGCAGGTGGCTCCCTCTTCCTGATAGCAGATCACATGCCAATGGGTGGTGCAGCAGCGGGGATGGCTGCCGCTTTCGGCTTCGGCTTCACCGATGGCTTCGCTGCTGATACTGCAATGCCCGGCCCGGCACTGTTCTGCAGAACCGACGGCACACTGAAGGATAATGTGCTGACCGGAGGCCGCAGTGCGGATGAAAAGGTTGACAGCATCTATTCCTTTACAGGACAGGCATTCACTATCCCTGCAGATGCACAACCGGTCCTGGCCTTCAATGAAAGGTACCTCCTGCTCCTCTCTGACACTGCATGGGTCTTCAACCAGCAGACAGAATACAAACCCATCAAAGGGTGGTCGCAACTGGCTTATATGGAATACGGCAAAGGAAGGGTTGTGATGTCAGGCGAAGCTGCTATGTTCTCAGCGCAGCTTGCCGGTCCGCAGAGGTTTCCGGCCGGAATGAACGCTCCATACGCCCACAGTAACTACCGGCTTCTTCTGAATATTATCCACTGGCTTGACCGGAGATAAGGGAATCTGCCATTGCCGGGCACGATACAGTGGCTGAATGAAAAGAGTGAAAGTCGGAAATACCGGTGAAATGATAACATTCGCCGACAGGGTCATTGACTTCAACAGAAAGGTGGAGTTCCGTGGAAAACTTCCTGAGGGGATTGGCATCATGAATCCCTTCAGGTCTGAAGATGAATACATCATGCAGGTCTCCACTGCCTTTTACAGGAAGTACTATGATGATAACCGGCCCAGGCGCCTGATCCTGGGCATTAATCCCGGCCGGTTCGGTGCAGGATTCACCGGCATACCCTTTACTGACACGAAGAGACTCACGATGGAGTGCGGTATCCCGTATGAAGGCAGGCAGACACATGAGCCATCATCGGTGTTTGTTTACGAGGTTATAAGGGCTTATGGCGGACCGGAGAAGTTTTACGGCGATTTTTACATCAACTCCCTTTCCCCTCTCGGATTCACACAAAAAGGAGCGAACGGAAAGGAGAAGAACTACAACTATTATGACCGGCCTGATCTCACCGCCGCGGTTACAGAGTTCATCCTCTGGAATATAAGGGAGCAGATATCGATGGGAGTTTCAACGGATGTGTGCTGGTGCCTGGGAACGGGGAAGAATGAGAAGTTCCTCCGTGCCCTGAATGAGAAGTACAGGTTCTTCGGAGAAATTATTGCACTCGAGCACCCCAGGTTCATCATGCAGTACAGGTCAGCCTTCCGGCATGATTATATACGAAAATACCTTGACCTGCTGAGAGGATAAGACTACCCTGATCAGGCTTATCATGTCCGGAAATACCTTGACCTGCCGGGAGGATAGGCCTCCCCTGATCAGGCTTATCATGTCCGGAAATACCCTGACCTGTTGAGAGGATAAATCCTCCCTGATCAGGCTTTATGTCCCGGATATCCGACGCCAGGATGCTGCAGGGATCAAATGCCTGGAACAGAAAAATTTGACTTGCGTTTTCAAATGGTCTAACTTTGGTTAAAGACTTCTGTTTCAAAACATAATCCGCCTGTCATGAAAACAATGATCCGGAGACTGAAGCCCCCTGACTGCAGGCTTTACAGTACCCTGTCAACTTTTGCAGCCCTAGCCATTTTATGCTTACTGACAGCATGTAACAAGCTTCCAGGACCCTTCGATCCGTTCGATGACCCTGAATCCATTAACGGGTTCATGGATATCGGTGCCGGGTACGATGTCTTTGAAAATTTCGCCGATGAACTTAAAGTCAAGGAGCACATTCTCGATTTCAGCAAGCTGAATGCTGACGGACTGGTGGAGAAGAAAGATATTGAAATCACTACCTTCATGAAGTCCTCCGGTACAAGCATAAGCACATATTCCAGCTCTCTCAGTGCTTCGGTGGGGCTCCAGGGAAGCTACATGTTCTTCAGCGGCTCAATTGAGACAAACTTTTCCAAAGAGAGATACTCATATGACTCATACTCTTTTGCCACCTACCATATACTGAGCAATA
>JAKAXP010000184.1 GCA_021816545.1 Bacteroidota bacterium | reverse complement strand
GGATGACGGTGCCACCTTTCACGGGATGATAATAACCGACGGGGGGATGAGCATAAAAGAACACGGTTTCAGCTGGGCCCCGGCCGGAACCAATGACCCTTCGGAGATACAGTACTTTTACCTTGGCCCGTTAAGCGGCGAGACAAGGTTCTCCGTGACTGTCAACAGTGCGATTGAAAAGGATGAGGACTATGTCATGAGGGCATTCGTTGCAACGGATGCAGTTACCTCGTATGGCAATGAAGTGACATTTTCTGGCAGGGGGAGCAAATCACCGGAGCTTGTATCTGTCACACCTGCTTCTGCACAGATTGGCGATACTGTTGTTATCATCGGGAATTACTTCTCCAACAATCCTGGTAGCTGCACGGTTTACTTCGGCAATGCCGAAGCCCAGGTAATATCATCGGCGATGGATGAATTGGAGGTGGTGGTGCCGTATATCATTGTGCCTGAAGTTGATATAAGAGTTGTGATATCTGGAATTGTCTCGTCAGGCAATATAGGTTTCAGTGTGCTGCTTCCTGCGATCACTGAGATCCTGCCGGCTTCAGCGCCGTCAGGTGATACTGTTGTCATCAGGGGCAATTACTTTGCCGGCGGATTGTCAGGCTGTTCGGTTTTCTTCGGCTCAAATGAAGCCAGGGTTCTTTCAAAAATCGGCAACGAAATAAGTGCTGTTGTTCCCTATACTTCCCAGGCTTCAGCGCAGGTACGGGTAATCACCGGTGGCATACCCTCCGTCAACACCCGTGAATTTACCTTCATAAAACCGGTAACGCTCGGAATCGCACCACAGTCCGGAACATTCGGAGATATTGTGAATCTCTACGGAAATTATCTCCCTACTGATACGACCTTTTTCGGTGTATACTTCAATGATGTAAAGGCCAGTGTGACAGAGGTGTCCAGAACCCGTCTTCAGGTGAAGGTTCCGACCCGGAACAACATTTCACCTGCTGTGATTTCAATCCGGTACTTCAGCAATTACGTCTACACTGACCGGTTCACCCTGCTGCAGGCAGTTGTGGATGAAGTATCACCTGAAATTTTAAAAGGATGGGGGCCTGTTGTCATCAGAGGCAACAATTTCAATCCCGACCCGGAAATGATGCGTGTCGAAATAGGAGGTAAGTTAGCGAACATTACCAGTGCTACGGCAAATGAAATCAGGGCAGAATTGCCGTTAGGATTGTTAACCGGTCGATATCAGTTGGCTGTTACTACAATTTCAGGGTCACCAGTTGTCTGGGATGTTTTTCTGGAATTTGTGTCCCCGTGGTCCAGGATGGCAGATTTCCCGCCTAGCGGACGGATGGCCGGGGCCGGATTCGTCCTGGATGGGAAGATTTATTTCGGTACAGGTCTTGAGCCATATCTCCAGGCAATGAAAGACTTCTGGGAATTTGACCCGGTGACTAACGAGTGGACAAGAAAAGCGGATTTTCCATCATTGATTACATATGCGACAGGATTGTCTGTCAATAATATGGGGTATTTTGCAATGGGAAAACTAAATTCTTTGCTCTATAGAAGCATTGTTCGTTATGACCCGGCAAGAAACAGCTGGCAGGCACTGGCAACGAATCCGGGTGCAGCGTCAACAATGGATTCTCCCGGGTTTGCAATCAATGGCAGGCTTTATATTCCGGCTGCCGGAGAAATGTATGAGTATAATCCTGAAACAAATGTGTGGACCAAAAAATCCTATCCTTCGGAGCTCGGATACTTTGGGGGAGGAGCGGCATTCTCGATCAATGGCAAGGGTTATCTCGGGATTGGCTGGGTTCATGGTGAAGGAGTTGATGTGGGTGATTTTTTTGAGTATGATCCTCTATTGGATAAATGGACCAGAAAGGCCAGTTTCCCTGGTGTGCTGAGGGATAACGCCACCTCATTTTCGTTGCCTAACGGCAAGGGATATGTAGGTATGGGACTCGCAAAGCCACAGCTGCAGTATCTGACTGACATGTGGGAATATGACCCGGGGGCGGATACCTGGACAAAAACTGAGGATTTTCCGGGTACTCCGCGATGTGGTGCCCGGGCATTTGTTGTCGGTTCTGCAGCTTACATCGTTGCTGGTTACGGAGAAATCTACGAAAAGGATATGTGGAGATTCGGTCCTACAGAGTGATATACAGGATTGTTCATTCAGCCAGCTTCTGACTCAAAAACTTGGCAGTATATGAGGTTTCACACCTGGCAAGTTGCTCAGGCGTCCCCTCGAAAACAACATAACCTCCCTTTTCTCCACCTTCGGGACCAAGGTCTATCACCCAGTCGGAGCACTTTATCACTTCCACATTATGCTCAATCAGTATAACCGAATGGCCATGTTCAACCAGTGCATTGAGTGACTTCATCAGCTTGCTTATATCATGGAAGTGAAGCCCGGTGGTGGGCTCGTCAAAGATGAAGAGCATTTTTTCAGTACTTTTTTCCTGGCTGAGGTAAAATGCGAGTTTTACCCTCTGGCTCTCTCCGCCCGACAGGGTGGAGGACGGCTGTCCAAGTCGGACATATCCCAGTCCCACGTCAGCCAGTGGCCTCAGTTTTGAGGCAATCCTTGCACAGGTCTTATCCTTGTATCTGCTGAAAAACTCAATAGCTTCCTCGATTGTCATCTCGAGCACCTCGTAAATGTTCCTGCCATTGAACCGTACATCGAGGATATCGCGTTTAAATCGCATCCCCTTGCAAGCCTCGCAGGTCAGTTCCACATCGGCCATGAACTGCATCTCCACCCTGATCACTCCATCGCCCTGGCATTCCTCGCAGCGGCCGCCCTCAACATTAAAGGAGAAGTGTGCAGGTTTGAATCCTGCCTGAACGGCAGCCTGCTGCTCGGCGAAGAGCTTCCTGATGTCATCAAATGCTTTCAGGTAGGTCACCGGGTTTGACCGGCTTGATTTTCCAATAGGATCCTGGTCAATCAGTTCAATGGCAGTAATACTTGTGATGTCTCCCTCCAGCGCCGAAAAACGGCCGGCTTTGGCCCCGCCGCCTCCGAGCCTCGCAGAGAGTGCATTGAAGAGGATCTCATGCACCAGGGTGCTTTTTCCTGATCCGCTGACACCGGTAACTGCGGTTATGGTGCGAAGCGGGAACCTTACATCAATGTCCTTTAGGTTGTTTTCCCTGGCGCCGCGTATGCCTATGTAACTGTGCCACTTGCGGCGGACTGCTGGTGTCTCAATCCTGAGTTTACCGGTCATGTATGCGGCAGTGAGTGAGTTGTTTTTCTTCGGGAAGCTGACACTGCCCTGGTAGATCACCTCCCCGCCGTGGATGCCGGCAGCAGGCCCCATATCGATGATCTGGTCAGCCGCCCTGATAATCTCCTCTTCATGTTCAACGACTATGACGGTGTTGCCCAGGTCACGCAGTTCCTTCAGGACATTGACAAGAAGAGCGGTGTCGCGCGGGTGAAGCCCTATGCTCGGCTCGTCAAGGATATACAGCGAACCGACCAGGCTGCTTCCAAGCGATGTGGCCAGGTTGATGCGCTGTGATTCTCCTCCTGAGAGGGTGTTTGACAACCTGTCAAGAGTAAGGTAGGAGAGTCCCACGTTTACCAGGAATCCCAGCCTCTGCTGAATTTCCTTCAGGAGGCGGCCTGCGATCTCCTTTTCCTCCCCGTTAAGCAGCAGGTGGTCAAAGAAACTGTGAGCCTCGCTGATGGGCATAGAGGTTATTTCGGTTATTGCCCTGCCACCGACCTTCACGTATGTGGCTTCCTTGCGCAGGCGTTCTCCGCCGCATGACGGGCATATGCGCTTACCGCGGTACCGGCTGAGCATTACGCGGTACTGTATCTTGTACTTTTTTTCCTCAAGGTGTTCAAAGAAGCGGGTGAGCCCGAAGAAGTACCTGTTCCCGGTCCAAACCAGCGCCTTCTGTTCAGGAGTCAGCTTATACCATGGTTTATGTATCGGGAAATCGAACTTGTCGGCACTGAATATGAGCCTCTCCTTCCACTGCTTCATCGTTTCTCCGCGCCAGCATGCGATGGCATCGTCATATACCGAAAGGTTCTCATCCGGGATGACGAGGGCCTCGTCAATACCGATTACCTTTCCGTATCCTTCGCAGACAGGGCAGGCTCCAAGTGGCGAGTTGAAGCTGAAAAGATGCTCCGTTGGTTCCGCGAAAGTAATACCGTCCTCTTCAAACCTGTCAGAGAACCTGACTGTCTGTGAGGTCTCCTCGTCAGTGACTGTCAGGTTTATTTCACCTCTTCCTGTCAGGAAGGCTGTCTGTACTGAATCTGCAGCGCGGCTCAGTTCCTCCTGTGAGTTTCCTGCGGCAAACCTGTCGATTATCAGGTCAGCGTTCCGCATCCTTTCAATGAATTCAAGAGCCCCCTCCTCGTCAAGGCGTAGAATCCCCTTTTCCGTGCTGATACGGTTGTAGCCCTGCTGGACCAGGAACCTTATGTATTCAGAAGGTTCAACATTTTCGGGCACCACAACCGGGGCTGTGAGCAACACCCGCGTTCCCGGTGTCAGGGTGGCAAGATAGTTCACCACGTCATCAACGGTGTGACGGCGTACCTCGCGCCCGGAAACGGGGGAGATGGTCCTGCCTACACGTGCCCATAGAAGCCGCAGGTAATCATGAATCTCCGTGGAGGTCCCGACTGTTGACCTCGGATTCCGGGTGTTGACTTTCTGTTCAATTGCTATTGCAGGAGGTATGCCGTTGATAAAATCAACATCGGGTTTG
>JAKAXP010000183.1 GCA_021816545.1 Bacteroidota bacterium | reverse complement strand
AGACAATGTTATCCTGTCAGTGAATGACGCACTGTCGTTTGACCCGTTTGATCCGCTGCCTGACATAAATATTCCTGTCAACATTGTAAATAATGATGTAGCCTCAATAGTTGCCAACCCAACCAGTGTTACTGTTGCTGAAAACGGAACCGCAACCTTCACAGTGTCGCTTTCTGCTGCACCTCCTTCAGGAGTTGTGGTTGTGGATCTGGTGAGCAACAATACCGGGGTTGCAACAATTAACCTGGCCCAGATTACCTTTACAACAGCCAATTATAATGTCCCGCAGACAATAACTGTCACAGGTGTTAACAACAACACTGTACCCAATACATCAACAACCATCTTACTTGCAGTCAATAATGCATTATCATATGACGGTTATGACGGGGTAACAGCCACAGTCAGCGTCAACGTGACCAATGATGATCTTGCAGGGTTTGTTGTTGCTCCTATGGCTCTTACAATAAATGAAGGCGGGCCTGCAGGCCAGTTCACTGTTGTGCTGACTGCCCAGCCTCTTACCGATGTGGTCTTTGACCTGATCAATGCGGCCCCGGTGAACACAACCCATGTTTCACAGGTAACCTTTACCCCGGCGAACTGGAATGTGCCGATAGTGGTAACTGTCGCAGCCATTGAGGATCTCCTCGATGCGGACAGGACGGATATAATTGCTGTGACAGTAAACCAGGCGCTGTCTGACAACAGCTTTGATGCACTGTCAGCACAGAATGTCACTGTAAATATTGAAGACAATGATCCCCCTGTGATAACAGGATGTCCTGCCAATATTACGGTCAGTACCTTGCCGGGAACATGTTCAGCAACAGTAAACTGGATTCCTCCAGTATCCACGGCACCGATGACCTCGACCCATCTTCCAGGCTCAGTATTCCCTGCAGGGGTGACCACAGTAACCTATACATCAACGGATGCTGACGGAATGGTTTCAACATGCAGTTTTACGGTGACCGTGAATGATACGGAGCTTCCTGTTGTCAGCTGCAGGAATATAACGGTTAACCTTGATGCATCTGGCAATGCAGCCATAGTAGCAGCAGATGTTTTGGCAACAGTGCCGACAGACAACTGTGCGGTGGCAAGCGTTACACTCAGCCGGTCAGCATTCACGTGTGCCGACCTGGGTGTGGTGAACATTACAGTGACAGTCACCGATGCTGCCGGAAATACGGCAACCTGCAGCCCTGCGGTTACTGTGGCCGATCCCTTCACAACGGCACTGAGTGCCGGACCTGATGCGGAGATATGCACCACTCAGCCAAATTACCCGATCGCCGGAGCCACTGCTTCCAATATGAGTCTGACCTGGAGTACTTCGGGTAGCGGTACATTCAGTGACCCGGCCGCAGTGAATCCTGTATATACCCGGGGCGCTACGGATCTCACTTCTGTTACCCTAACCGTTACCGGTACCAAAATTAACGGCTGCCCTGAAACCAGGACAGATGCGATGACACTCACCTTTGCAGGATTACCTGCCGCAAATGCAGGGGCTGACAGAGACCTTTGCAGCGGCACTGCCACGGTTGCACTTTCAGATGCCTCAGCATCAAACGGAACCGTAACCTGGACCACATCAGGCAACGGTACATTCAGTGACCCGTCGGCAATCAATCCGGTGTATACCTTCGGAAGTTCCGATACCGGACCGGTTACGCTTACAATGACGGTCACAAGCGTTGCCTGCGGCACCGTAACAGATAATATGACGATTACTTTCACCCCTGAACCTTCTGCGAATGCCGGACCTGGTGGTTCTGTCTGCAGAACGGAAGCCGGCTTCCAGGTTGCGGGTGCATCTCATGCCGGCGGTACTGTCCTCTGGACTACCGGCGGTAACGGAACATTCAGTGACAATTCAGTTGACAATCCATATTATACCTTCGGTACAGCCGACTTTACAGCCGGATCCGTGACGCTGACAATGACAGTTACAGGAGGCGGCACCTGCGGCAGTGTAAGTTCATCTGCAACTGTGACCCTCAATGCATTACCTATGATCACTGTAACAGGTCATCAGCAGATTACCTGCAACGGCCTGACTGACGGCTCAATACAGCTGACAGCGTCCGGAGGTCTTGCTCCTTATGAGTACAGCATTGACGGAAGCCCGTTCCAGTCTTCAGGTGATTTCACAGGCCTGGCTGCAGGCACTTACATTCTTGAAGTAAGGGATGCAAACGGTTGCACTTCTGATACAACACTTGAGATCACGGAGCCTCTGCCCTTTACAGCTGTGATAGATGGTACCGATAATGTGACATGTCATAGCGGAACAGACGGTGCAATTTATGCCACCCTGTCGGGCGGAACAGAGTCTTACAGCATTACATGGACCGGACCGGCAGGCTATACGGCATCAACAGCAACAATCACCGGCCTGGTGGCAGGAACCTACACACTTACAGTAACGGACAGAAATAACTGCGCAACATACAGTTTCATAGAGGTGATAACTGAACCTGGTGCTATAGTGATCACCTCTGCCCTGATTTCTGATCATGGCGGGTTCAATGTCACATGCCCTGAATCAGCAGACGGTTCAATAACCCTGACTGCGCAGGGAGGCACTGCTCCGCTCTCATATCTGTGGACAGGCCCTGACGGATTTACATCAGATCAGGCTTCGATTTCAATGCTGCGCACAGGACAGTACAATCTGACAATAACTGACGCAGCAGGTTGCACACTTTCCGCCAGTTACACCCTTACGGCTCCCGAGGCTATGGATATTTCAGCTGTCACTCAGGATGCCTCCTGTCCGGATGTGCCGGACGGCAGCATTGACCTTACAGTCTCTGGTGGTTCGGGGACTCTCATCTACCTGTGGAATGACGGCATTACCACTGCGGACCGGACAGCTATTCTCGGAGGAGACTACACCGTTGATGTGACTGACGCGAACGGCTGTACCATGAACTTCAAGGTTAACGTAGGAGTGACGGGTGTGGACTGCCTCAGGATATATGAGATAATAACGCCGAACGGAGATGGAAGCAATGATACATGGCAGTTGCGCAATGCATGGCTCTACCCGGAGGCGGAAGTATTCGTCTACACACGGTGGGGCAAGCTCGTATACCATTCAAAGAATGCCTCCGATGAATGGGACGGCACATTCAACGGGAAGCTGCTTCCCAATGACTCGTATCATTACGTCATATACCTGAACGACGGCAGTGAGCCGCGGACTGGTGTAATATCAATAATCAGCAAATAACCGGAAAACCGCAGGGAGATATGAAATCTTTGAAGATAATAACAGTGGTTGGCCTTCTGGCGGTTATGCCTGTCATCTCGGCACAGCAGTTCCCGATGTACAGCCAGTACATGATGAACGGTTTTCTGCTGAACCCGTCATATGCCGGAAGCGATTACTATACAACATTCGGACTGACCGTCAGGGAGCAGTGGCTCAACCTGCCGCATGCACCAAGCACCTATGCTGCTGCCTTCCAGACGAGGCTGCTTAATGACAGTTATATCACCAAATCAACGGCGGTGAGGAAAAAGATAAGCAGGCCGACCAAGGGAGGCAGGGTAGGAGTGGGTGGTTATCTCTTTTCCGACCATAACGGTATCATGCACAGGACCGGCATTCAGATGGCCTATGCCTATCATCTGCCTGTAACGGATGAACAGCAACTTTCTTTCGGCCTTTCTCTAAGCGCATACCAGTACTTTGTTGACATAAACGGGGCTGTTATGCCTGATGATGTACAGGATGAGCTTCTGAATAATTATGACCAGGTGGTTTATATTCCTGATGCAAACTTTGGAGTGAGTTATACCACAAGAAACTATTATGCCGGTTTTGCAATGACAAACCTCTTCAGGGGTACGCTCATGGTCGGTAACGGAGGTGAAAACAGCCGCTCCGAACTGGGTCACTATTTCCTGACGGGAGGGATGAGATTTTACCCTGGCTCTGACTGGATAGTCGAACCGTCCGTGATGCTGAAATCGTCCGATATGCTTTTCAAATCTTTCCAGGTTGACCTGACGGGAAGGGTTTATTACAAGGAAGATTACTGGATGGGACTCTCATACCGGACAAGCGATGCCGTGATACTCATGGCAGGGCTTAAGGTGGACAGGTTCTATATTGGTTATGCATTTGATTTTACACTGTCAGAGATCAGAAGTTACACCTATGGGACACATGAGCTGACTGTTCTGGCCCGGTTCGGCGATAATCCGAGGCGGTACAGGTGGATCAACAGATACTGATGCGTTACACCCTTACAGTACTGATTATTGCCACACTCTGCCTGGGCTGTGACCCGCTTGCAAATCCTGTCAGCGGCCGGCTCGGTTTCTCTTCAGACACAATTTCATTTGACACCGTATTTTCCGGTTACGGTTCTGCCACCCTGGAATTCAGGGTTAGAAACCTTGAAAAGGAGCCTCTACTTATTGACCGGATCTGGCTCGGCGGAGGGGAGGAATCTCCTTTCAGACTCAATATTGACGGCGAACCGGCCGCTGAAACTGAGAACATAACAGTAGCCAGGGGTGACAGTCTATTCATTTTCGTCATAGTTACCGTTGACCCGAATGGCGGCAATCTTCCGTTGGCAGTCACCGATTCGGTTAATTTCCTTTTGGGAAGCCATTCCTTGAGGGTGATTCTAGAAGCCTGGGGCCAGGATATAAAACTTATTGAGGAGGATATACACTCCCCGAAGGTATGGACGGAAGGTAAACCTTATGTGATAAGCGGG
>JAKAXP010000182.1 GCA_021816545.1 Bacteroidota bacterium | reverse complement strand
AACTTTCTCTTCAAATCAGTCTGCTGTCAGTAAATCAATGTCAATTGTGCTTCACACATTTGAAAGAATGCATGCCAAATTATGAATTAATTGCCACATTTGTAATTGAAAGACGGTACCGGAAGATGATCATTGCAATTAATGCGCGTACACTGAGGGCTGTTCCCCGAGACGGAATCGGGTGGTTCACCTACGAGGTCATCAGGGGGATGGTCCGTAACCACCCGGAACACAGGTTTGTGCTTATTGGGGACAGGAGGCCAGATCCAGTGCCGGTTGAGGGCACCAATGTTGAGTATGTGACAATCCCGCTGCGTACCGTTCATCCGTTGCTGTGGCATGTATGGCATGAATACCTGCTGCCACCGGTGCTGAAGCGTATTAGGGCGGATGTGTTCATTGCCCCTGACGGGATGATGCCGTTGCGGACTGATGTGCCCTGTATCCCGGTTATTCACGATCTCAACCATGAGCACCGGCCGGGAGACATACCGCGAGGTGAGTGCCGGTATTACCGGAGACGGTTTCCGCTTTTTGCGAAGAACGGGGCGCGTGTGGCAACAGTATCAAATTTCTCAGCCGGTGACATTGCCGCAAAATACAGTATAAGTCCTGATAAGATAGATGTTGTATCTAACGGTGTTGCGAAGGTCTTTTCACCTCCACTGCCGGGGGAGGCAGATGAGACGCGGGAAAAATACACGGGCGGCAGGCCATTTTTCCTGTTTGTTAGCAATTTTTCACCAAGGAAGAATGTCGAGGCGGTCATCAGGGCCTTTGAGATATTCAGGCAGCAGTCTGGAGGCGATCATGTGCTTCTGCTTGCCGGGCGGAGGCTGTACCTGACGAGGGAGATGGACAGGCATCTGGGGGTCTCACCTTACGGTAATGATATTCTCTTCACCGGTTCGGTTACGCGTGATGTACTATGCCGGCTCTACGGTGCTGCTGAGGCGCTGACGTTTGTGCCGTGGCTGGAGGGATTCGGAATACCTGTTGTAGAGGCGCAGCGGTGCGGTACGCCGTGCATCCTGTCAGACGGTTCGTCGCTGCCTGAGGTGAGCGGCGGCGCGGCGCTCTGCGTCAGCCCGGCTGACGCAGGTGCCATAGCGGACGCTATGGCACGCCTCGTCACCGACGGCGCGCTGCGCCGCCGCCTCTCCGCCGAAGGCCACACCAACTCCCTGAGGTACACCTGGGAAAAGGCTGCCGAAGAAATGTGGAATTCAGTCGTCAAAGCAACCCATAAAGAACCTGATGCTTAAACCATTCTTCCTCGATGGCAACAGGGAGGCAGGTTGCGATGAGGCCGGCCGCGGCTGCCTGGCAGGGCCGGTACACGCAGCAGCAGTAATCCTCCCGAAAAGATACCGCAACAGGGAGCTGACCGATTCCAAACAACTGACAGCCCGCCAGCGCGAACGACTCCGTGAAGAGATCATCTCGGCAGCCGCGGCATGGTGCATCGCCTCATGCAACAACCATGAGATTGATGAGATGAATATCCTTCGCGCCTCCATAACAGCAATGCACAGGGCAATCACCGGACTGAAAGTCACCCCCCTGCTGCTTCTGATCGACGGAAACAGGTTTTATACATACGGAAACATTCCCCACCACACAATTGTCCGCGGTGATGCCACATACCTTTCCATCGCCGCAGCCTCTGTTCTGGCAAAAACGGAGCGTGACCGCCACATGGAGGAGCTTGATGCGCTCTACCCCTGCTACGGCTGGAGGCACAACAGGGGTTATCCCACAGCGGAACACCGCAAAGCCATTGTTGCAAACGGCCCCAGTCCTTATCATCGCATGTCGTTCAACCTGGTTGACCTCCAGCGAGAACTTCCATTCGTTTAACCTGATTGCCCTCCACGGAGTACTGCCATTCCTGTGATACGGAATGTTTCCATGTTCATTACCGCTGAAATCAATTCCCTGTGTGGGTCGGGACTTACTTAACCCAAGCGGAGTGAGCCTCCTTTCCCGAAAAAGCGGAAACCCCCTTTCTTATAAAATGTTAAAATCATAAATCCCGAAAACGGATTTTGATATCTTTGGCACTTTGCCAAAAATTAACAACACAATAGACTATGAGAAAACTGTTAGCAATTCTTGTTATCCTTGTAACCTTCTCAGCCTCGCAGGCAAGAGCTGATGAAGGAATGTGGCTGTTGCCGCTCATTGAGAAGCTCAACATCGGCACCATGACCGAGATGGGGCTCAAGCTGACCGCGGAAGATATCTACAGCATTAACCAGGCGAGCCTGAAAGACGCTATCGTCATCTTCGGAGGCGGCTGCACGGGTGAGATCGTTTCAGCCCAGGGCCTCCTGCTTACAAACCACCACTGCGGTTACGGCCAGATCCAGAACCACAGCACCGTGGAACATGACTATCTCAATAACGGTTTCTGGGCAATGTCAAAGGAAGAGGAGCTTCCCAACCCGGGCCTGTCAGTAACCTTCCTTGTGCGTATTGAAGATGTTACCGCCAGGGTACTTGGCAAAACCAGCCCCGATATGACCGAGGCGGCACGCCGCGAAGCCGTACAGGCCGAGAGTGCTGCCATCACCTCCGAAGCAATAAAAGGGACCCACTACAATGCCCGCGTCGGATCATACTACAGCGGGAACCAGTATTTTCTGCTTGTTTATGAGGTTTTTTCAGACGTAAGACTCGTTGGAACACCTCCCAACTCAATAGGCAAATTCGGCCATGACACCGATAACTGGATGTGGCCACGCCATACCGGCGACTTCAGCGTCTTCAGGGTCTATATGAGCCCCGACGGCAAGCCGGCACAGTACTCAAAGGACAATGTTCCGCTCAAGCCGAAACACTACCTGCCTGTTTCAATAAAGAACCTGCAGAAGAATGACTTTGCAATGGTAATGGGCTATCCCGGCTCCACAACCAGGTACATGACCTCCTACGAAGTTGATGAGGCGATGAAGATTACAAACGCCAACAGGATCAAAATACGTGGCCTTCGTCAGGAGATATGGATGAAGGATATGATGGCTGACCCGAAGGTGAACATCCAGTACGCTTCAAAGTACTCGGGTTCATCAAACTACTGGAAATTCTCGATAGGTCAGAACGAGGGCCTCACAAGGCTGCGCACTGCAGAAAAGAAGGCTGCCTTTGAAGCCGAATTCATGAAGTGGGTCAAGGCTGACGCCGCACGCACCGCCAGATACGGCAACGCACTTACACTTATTGAAAACGCCGTTACAGGAAGGGCAGAAAAATACAATGTCGTCCAGTATATTTCAGAGGCATTCAGGGGATCGATGGAGATGGTCGGTCTGGCCAGCCAGATGACAGTATTCGAGGAGACTCTTGCCGGCAAAGACCAGGAGAAGATTGAGGGTATGACAGGCAGGCTTAAGGCTTACGCCGAAAGTTTCTATGGTGATTACAACTATCCCACTGACCTGGCTGCCACGAAGGCGATGATCAGGCTGTACAGAGCTGATATTGATCCGAAATACCTGCCTTCATTCTATACACTGATAGACACAAAATTCAAGGGCAACGTTGACGCATTCGTAGATAACATGTTTGCGAAGTCGATCTTCACCTCGCAGGAAAAACTGAACGCCTTCCTTGAGGCTCCCAGCCTGAAGGTGCTCCAGAAAGATCCGGCATATGTGGTTGCCAAATCGATCGATGCCGTAAGGTCCGCACTCTCGAATGACATCGCAGGCTTCAATGCCGACCTTTCGAAGGGGCAGCGTCTGTACATGGCCGGTGTAATGGAATACCAGCCTGACAAGACCCAGTACCCTGATGCCAACTCAACAATGAGGCTCACCTACGGCAAGGTGCTTGACTATTATCCCTATGATGCAGTTCATTACAACTGGTATACAACCCTTGACGGTGTTGTGCAGAAATTCAAGCCAGGCGACTATGAATTCGATCTGCCGAAGAGGCTCATTGACCTCAACGAAAAGAAGGAGTATGGGCGTTACGCATCACCCGACGGTTACATGCCTGTCTGTTTCATAACAAACAATGACATCACAGGCGGTAACTCCGGCAGTCCTGTCATCAACGGCAACGGTGAGCTCATCGGTCTTGCATTTGACGGCAACTGGGAGGCAATGACAGGCAACATTGCATTTGAGCCTGATCTCCAGAGGTGCATCTGCGTTGACATACGCTATGTGCTGTGGGTCATGGATATCTATTCAGGGGCAGGGTATCTGCTGAATGAGATGGATATAAGGCAATAGGCCAGGCAGAAGTCGGCAGTCGCAGTCAGCAGTCGGCAGTTCCAGTCAATCAGCATGTTAGTTGCTGCCGACTGTGGACTGCAGATTGCTGACTGTTGTTTTATTGCCTCTTGCCTGATAAAGTGCTACTTTTGTAAAAATTTTCCGATGCAGATTAATTTTCTTGACATATTAGCCTGCTTCATGGTGTTGTTCGCCATTATTGACATGCCGGGCTCAATCCCCATCATTCTCGATATAAAATCGAAGACCGGGAACATCCATCCATGGAAGGCCACCCTTGTATCACTGTCGATTTTCCTGGCATTTCTTGTCTTCGGTGACAAACTTCTGGGCATTTTCGGAATTGATGTCGGATCATTTGCAATCGCAGGTGCATTCATAATCTTCCTCATCGGGATGGAGATGGTGCTCGGGGCCGAGTTCTTCAAGCATGATTCCCCCGGTGGAGGAACAATTGTACCGATAGCCTTTCCGCTTATTGCCGGTGCTGGATCAATAACCACAATC
>JAKAXP010000181.1 GCA_021816545.1 Bacteroidota bacterium | reverse complement strand
CTATCTGGTAGTCATTTCCGATGCCTGTCATCGGGCCTCCCTGGGGAATGATATACCTGAAGTCCCTGAATGCTTCGTAGATGGTCTCAGCCGGAACAGGATTCGAATATTTCTGCTCGATGCGATAGATCTCTGAAGCCAGACGACGGTGCATGTCATCAGGGGTTTTCTCATAGAGGTTGCCGAACGAATCCTTGAGAGCATATTTGCTTGCCCAAACCTTCGCCGCCAGGTCATCGCCGCCGAAATAGAGACGGGTAGCCTTGATGGCTTCCTCATAGATGAAAGTCTTTTTAGCGCTCTCACCCGGGACCTTGCCTGCCTTTCCCGTCACCGGCTCTTCCTTTTTGGTTTTCCTCTCCTCTTTTTTTACCATTTCCTTTTCATTAGAGGCGACGGTAGCCGAATGGACAAATGAATCTCCCATTGATTGTTAAAAAATATTAAAGTTTGAAAATAAGTTAGTTAGTCTACCTTCCGTAATGCTGAACGGGTTTTGCTAAAATAGGCAAGCAAGGCAGAGGAGGCAAGAATAAAAGTTCTCTTTTATCAACAGACATATTAACTTTTTGCACCGTCGCTTTAAAAAAAGTGAAGGCCGGAAATTCCGGCCTCCACGAACAGAATATTATGCTTCAGACTAGAAGATCAGACGGACTCCCAGAAGGCATCCCCATGTACTTCCCGTACTGAGGCTCTTGCTGAGTGTTGTCTTGTCTTTAAAGTCCTGCAGTGAGTTTGCATTGAGCCTGAATGTGGGCTGGCTGGTTGCACTGCCCCTGCTTACCACTGTCAGCGGTCTTACGTTCTCGTAGCTTGCCAGCGGGTTGTAGGTGTAGGTACCCCATGAGTCGTTGATCATGTTGCCCACGTTGAGCAGGTCAAGGCTGACCTGGAGGGTGTACTTACGGTCAGAGCCGAAGTTGGCGAACACATCCTGGAGTATCTTGGCGTCAAACCTGTGGATCCATGGCTGTACTTCACCGTATCTCTCGGCATACTTGCCCATACGGCTGTTCAGGTAGTCATTGTTGTAGACATAGTTCCAGAACGTTGCAGCCTGGTCAGCAGCTGACATGCCCTGGTAGTCTACAAACCTGAGTTCATTCGGCTGGCCGGGGATGTACATAATGTCAGATGATACGCCGTCACCGTTCAGGTCGTTCGAATAGGTATAGGTCCATCTGCCGGTCTGGTAACCTGTATATACCAGTGAGAAGGTGGTTGCAAGGTGGTTTGCATACTCCAGCTTGTACGATACGTTTCCGATAAGCCTGTGAGGCGTTGAAAAGTTCGAGTAGCTGAGCTCAGGATCATTCAGGCTTCCGATCGAGGTGTTTGATGAGTAAGCCGAGTAGGCTGATGAGCCCGGGTTGGCGCTGATGTCCTTGGCCATTGTGTAGGTATATGCAAACATACCTGAGAAGCCCTTGCTGAAGTTCTTTGTCAGCATGGCAGTGAGTGAGTACTGGTATCCCTTGTTAGTATTGACCAGTTCGGTGGCAGCACTTACGTTGCTTTTTACCCTTGCAGCAGTACTGTTTGACCAGTAACCGCGGTTGTCTGGGCCTGCAAGGGTGCCCGTGTAGGGTGCAAGGTTAATGTTGATCTGCTGTACTGCATTGATGTCCTTTGAATACATTGCTTCACCGGTGAAGACCATGTTCCATGGCAGTTCGATATCAAACGCGAGGTTTGAACGCCAGATCTGCGGGAACTTGAAGTCCTTGCTAACCTGAGTAAGGGAGGCATTTGATGGAAGAACACCCGGAGTCTGTGGAAATAGGTCCGGTCTGCTATTGATTAATTCTTTATAATCCGGATTAAACTTAAGGCCAACAAGTGCACTGGCTCTCTCAAGTGGAGCATTTGGGTCAATTGGGGGTACTTTATCCGTTGATACAAGTCCAAATCCTATTTCAGGAACCTGAAGCATGCCAGAGTTTGTCGGCTGATTGGTGAACCACACAAAGGGAAGCATCCCTGTGAAGATGCCTGTACCTCCGCGGATCTGAAGTGAGCGGTCACCCTTCACATCCCAGTTGAAACCGAAGCGGGGTGATACAACGAGCTGGCTCTCAGGCCATGAACCAACGTCCATCTTTTTACCACCGGAAAAGGTCAAAGTATCAATTGCCGGGTTCCCTTGCATTTCGTCCAGATACATCGGAAGCTCGAGACGGACACCATAGGTGACCTTTAGTTTAGGAACAACCTGCCATTCATCCTGCGCGTATACCGCACCAAAGCCAAAGGTTGCAACTGCTCCGGGAGCATCAACTCCGTTATAACCGTATGTTATACCGAATCCAATTGGATCCGCATTGTTAATGAAGTCATCTACAGAAGCATACCTGTAATAGGAAGTACCTTCACGAATATATGAGTTACGGAAGAATAGACGATCAAAAGAGACTCCGGCTGTAAGTGTGTGCTTGTTAAGGTTGACTGTCAGGTTGTTTGTAACAGTAAGCGTTTTATTGGTTACATCATTGTTGTATGAAAAGAGTTCATAGCCAAATGACATGTACTGGTCGCCGCCTGACAGAAAACTGGAGTTATATCCAGTCCAGATATCAACGAACGGGAAAATGTCTGAATTACTTGTACGTGTATCCTGTATAAAGGTATAGCTTGCCAGGAATTTGTTGGAGATCTTCGGTGAGAAGCTGCTGTTAAGTTCACCGGTCATTGAACGGACAGTATTCTTGAATCCGTAGAATGCGTTCGAGAATGCGAGCGACTGGCTGCTTATACGGCTGGAGTTGCGCGGGTTGTTGGGTGGACCGCTGTTGGCATTGGTTGTCTGGTCTGAAGTACCCACAACGTCATTGTATCTGAGGGTCAGCTTGTGATTCTTGCTGATGTTCCAGTCGATACGGGCAAGAATCTTTGTGTTCTTGTTCTTGAACGGGTCGAAATCCTTGTATTTACCCGGGTCATAATTATAGGTATTGATGAGGTGGTCCCTTACGCGGATCATGTCTGATTCCCTGGTCCTGGAAATCATCGAATCTGAAACGGCAACGCCGTCTCTGCTGGGTTTCCATGTAACGCCGGGGATGCTTTCAGTGCCGTATTCTCCGCTGAGGAAGAAGAAGAGTTTGTTCTTGATGATGGGACCGCCGATGCGTCCGCCGAAGTTCATTGAGCTTCTTGACCTGGCACCTACAACCTCCCTGCCGTCAACGGTGTTGCCGGTGAAAGATTCAGGACGGATGTAAGAATAAACTGAACCCTTGAAGGTGTTGTCACCACTGCGGGTTACTGCGTTGATGCTGGCGCCTGTGAACTGTGACTGGCGTACATCATAGGGAGCCATGCTGACGGATATTTCCTCGATTGCGTCAAGGGCGATAGGCTGTGCCTCGCCGCCGGGCAGCGGGTTGCTGCTGAGACCGAAGTTGTTGTTGAAGGCTGCACCGTCAATCGTGATAGTGTTGAAACGGCCATCGCGGCCTCCGAATGAATTGCCCTGAGCCTGCGGGGTGAACTTCGTAAAGTCGGCGATACTCCTGCTGATTGTTGGCATGTTGACAATGTCGCGGCCACTTACGTTGGTTACGGTTCCGGAGCGCTCCGAACTGAGGATCGAGTTACGGATACCGGCTGTGACCACAACCTCCTGAAGAGAAGTGGTTGTCTCGGTCAGCTGGCCGTTCTGCACGTAAGTCTCACCCAGCCTGAGCACTATGTCAGTGTAAGTGCTGGTTGAATAGCCCACAAAGGATACATCAACCTTGTAGGGACCGCCAACGCGCATGTTCTGGATCCTGTAGTTTCCTGCATTGTCACAGAAGGTAGCATACTGCGTTCCTGAGGGAACATG
The DNA here is from genome assembly GCA_021816545.1 of Bacteroidota bacterium. Taxonomy (GTDB): domain Bacteria; phylum Bacteroidota; class Bacteroidia; order Bacteroidales; family VadinHA17; genus SR-FBR-E99. The sequence goes on along the minus strand of JAKAXP010000181.1, from coordinate 925 downwards.
CACTGCAACAACAGTGGCACCGGCAAGCGCCTCGCCCTTGCTGTCAGTGATCTTCCCGCTGAGAGAAGAGGTTGTCACTTGTGCCATGAGGGTGGCGGACCCTATGAACAGCGACAACAGCATGAAAGTAAACTTTAGTTTTCGCATAATTGAATTAAGTTAGAAAAGTTATGGTTATTGTTCTTTTTAAAAGTAATTGAGTTTCAGTTGGTTTAAGTTGTGCCCCGATTCAACGAAGGCAGAAGGTTAAATTACATTTACGGCTACAATTAGTCAGAATTGGCATTTCGTAATTATTAACAACTTTTTAACGAGTTTTCAAAAGGTTTTCAGCATAGGCTCCTTCAATGGTCCGGAAGCCAGGGCAGTTTCCATGTTTCTGTTTTTCTGTTACTTTCATCATTCCGCCTGTCAGTTTGATCCTTAAGCCTCACAATTTGTCTGTAAGTTTATAAACAATGGCCGCAAGGTTGCCATCCCGGACTTTCCCCGGCTTCTGTCCGTCTGCCTGAAACCTTTACCTTACTTCCCCGTTTACCTTATATTTATATACTGCAAACCCTCCAGCCGCTCCCCCTCGGGTGTGATATAAGCAGTCCGGGACCGTAAAAGCCTATTACTTCCGACAAATTAAGGCTCCAAAGGTAATAAACTCCTACTTTTACAGAGGTTAAATTATTGTTACAATGGTACGCCTCATAGCCCTCTTCATATCAATTGTGCTGCAGATAGTTGCAGCCGGAATTGCATTCAGGTTCATTAAGATGACCAGGTACCGCCTCTCCTGGATACTTCTTTCAACATCATTTGTGCTTATGGCAATCAGAACCCTGATACAGCTGATAGAATACTTCCAGGGCAAACCTTCATTCACCCTGATGATGGTTGACGAGTGGATGAATGTTCTGGTATCTGTAATAGATCA
>JAKAXP010000180.1 GCA_021816545.1 Bacteroidota bacterium | reverse complement strand
CGGTCATCATCCTCGATGTCCGGATTGCTCACTGCCCATGTAAATCCGTGTTCCGTGATCTCTGCATTACCGGGTTCATAAACCTCTGCGCTGAAGAGCGCTCCCTCCTCCGTGATATTTGTGACTTCAAGGGTCCTGACCCTGGGGTAGTCACGCGGAACCTTCTCGTCCTCACAGCCGGCAAACAGGAAAGCGATAATTAATGATGAATATATGATGCAGGCTCTTATCATCTGTCATTTGTATTGGTCCAGCGCCGGATCATATTCCCAGAAGTCCTTCCACTGATAGATCTGGTGGCCCCCGATATAAATTTTCCCTCCGATTGAGAAGGAGAGTGCAAATGTCCTGGGCGGAGCGGCCACATCAGAGATTGTTCTCCAGCTGTTGTCAGCAGGATCGAAGCTGTAAAAGCGATTATTAATGTCCGGATTTGTAACCCCGTAGTCCTCATTGGTCTGATACCAGTCGCCGAATCCGATGTACCATATACCCTGGTTTACTACGCTTACCTTGGCTCCGTTTTTAAAATCCCACAAAAGATAATACCCCAGATCAGTTTCATTGAGCTCGGTCTCACTCCACGTGTTGGACAAAGGATCATATTCAAGCAGATATCTTATTCCACCCATATCGTATTTGTTCGCCAGGAATATAAGCCTGCCATCGATATAGATCTGGTTCGAAAATGACACATTGTGCGGGCAGTCAGCAAGACGCGTCCATTTGTTTGTTGCAGGGCTGTATTTCCAGAAGTCCTTGTACCAGATAAAGTAGCCTGACTGGGCAACCTTTCCGCAACCTGCATAAACAACTGAGTCATCTGCAACAATGCATGGGTTTACAGATGAAGTTCCGGGATAGTCAGGCAATCTGCTTATCGTCATATTACCCGGATTGAACATCTCAAACCCTATACCTGTGAAGCTGGTGGTCTTCTGACCTATAATGTACCCTCTCCCTCCAAGTGTGCATGAAATTGGATTTAGAATCGTCGACCGGAATGTCCCCGTCATTTTTGTGAATCCTTTTGAGGCAGGATCAAACCTGTAAATTTCCTTGTTATAAATATCGGTAACCCCGCCTGTCATGACGTAGGCCTCTTCCCCGAAATCAAAGGAACAACCGTAGTCGTACAGGAAAGGAAGATCTGCCAGCTGGGTCCAGGCTCCGCTGTGTGTGTACTTCACAGGGCAGGCATGGGTTCTGCCCCCGACGGTGACATTGATTGTATGCTCACCGGAGGAGAGCGGAGGGACCCTGATTGTAATGCTTGAAGCTGTTGATCCAAGCACTTCGGCAGGAAAAGACCCGAAGCTGACTTCGGGAATGCCGAAGCCGGCGCCAGTAATTGTCAGGATATCGCCTGCTACCCCTGAAACCGGTGTAACATCCGAAACAGTGAAATCCATCACCTGAAACTGTTCGGGATAGGTAAAGGAAGACTCTGCCCACTGATCCGAATTCCAGTACGAGTATTCGGCAGTCAGGCTCCAGAGCTGATAAGGCAACCATAATGGAACGTTAAACTTAATCTCTTCATCAGTTTGCGATTCAGGGGTGATCTGGAACTGTCCGAGGTACAGCTGCATACCCGGTCTGAAATATACACCTTTTACTGTGACTGTTTCACCGTAAGCTGCAATCAACGGTGTCACACCTGTTATAATTTGGTTGGTCACATTGAACTTCCCGGGAGCGATGGCAGAATAACCCATGAGGCTTACTTTAACCTCACAATCCCCGTATACGTCTCCCGGCACATAACAGGTTATTACGGAATCATTTGCAGACCTGACCCAGGCCTGACTGCCTCCAATTTCAACAGTGGTGGCATTCTTCCTGAAGTAGTGCCCCCTGATTGTAACAGTCTGCCCAACGTAACCCTCTGCCGGTGTAAACCCGGTTACCTCCGGCCTCTTAAGGGAAAAAGTTCCTGGAAATTCACGGGTGAAGGGCTCCGATTGATATCTGACTGTTGAGACATAATCACCAAGGTCATCGGGAACCTTGACGATGGCAGAATCACGCGTTACAGATATGATCTGGGCCTGCTTGTCCCCAAATAAAAATTTGTTCCGTTCCTTGACCGGATTAAACATTCCGTACAGCTTAACCATGGTACCCCAGGTACCTTCGGAAGGACTGAAAGATCCGGCTACCGGTGGCAGCAGCGTCAGGCTCTGGGGGAAGGAGAAGTTGAACGGACCATATGAGACTGATACAGTAGATGAGGCAGTCTGGAGCTGACCCGGAATCAGGAAGGATGCAGAACCGGCTCCCGTGCTGAGAGCCCTTGACATGACCGGACCGTTAAGCATCATACCGTCGGAAGCCATATACCCCAGAAAAGCAAGATGATGACCTGTAAATGTAATCGTGTCACCCCAGTGTCCCTCGGAAGGATTAAAACCATAAAATTCCGGATTGATCAGTGCCAGCTTGTCTTCAGCCATTGAAATATTGCCCAGAAGGTTTACGGACAAACTGCTCAGCGGCCTGACAACCTCTGTCGGAAGAACAAACTTCAGCAACGTATCACTGGCATAAAAAGGCATGCACAGCAAATCATCAATATATATTTTATTTGAAATATTACGGTAGCTGAATTTTCTACCGGTGACCGCCACAGTATCACCCCAGCCTGCAGCGTGGGGTGTGAATCCGGTTATTTCAGGCGCCCCGCTGCCAAGGCTTGCAAACTTTATCTTTTCTCCGTACACCGTATAATCACCTGCCTTTACAAAGGCACATACCTCATATGTTATCCCCTCAGCCAGTGCAGTAGTAACATCAGCCTCGAATCTGCCGGTACCGCTGAAACTGCCAAGATAAACCCTCTCATCATAATTCATGTCCGGAGTTGAAAGTGCCCATGTAAAACCATGCTCCGTTATTCCGGTATTTCCTTCATCATACACTTCGGCGACGAATGTCACGCCGTCTTTTGTGACATTTGTGACCTCCAGCGTCCTGACCCTGGGGTAAGCCCGCTGAACAGATTCATCAGTACAACCTGTGACTGCAAACAGAAGCCCTGCAATGCACATCGCTGCATAAAATTTAAACCGGCTCCTACGTGAAGATGACTGTGATGACATCCTGTACGAATTATCAGACACCTGTAAATTTAATAATTCTTTTCAATTAGAAATATATTGTATAACAGGTTTCTAAAATATAATAATATTGGAAAAATTTGATTAAGTTAGTACTGTCTATTCCTGCAAGACAATGAAAAGATATCTGCTGACTTTAATGCTGGCAACCGTTCTGTCCGTCATCTCCTCTGCACAGACGGAGTTCATGAACGGCTACATTATCAAAAATGACGGAAGCTATACCTACGGACAGGTGGCATACACAGTCAAAGGATATACTGCGAAGGAATGCCTCTTCAGATGGTTTGACATCTCAACGCAATATTTATTCAAACCGGAAGATATTTCAGCCTTCGGATTCACATACGGAATGAGATACAAGTCAGTCAGCGACGGTGGACGAAGAATATTCATGGCCTGTATCACCGACGGAGGGCTCGACCTTCTCTATGATGGCTCCAAAATGTATCTGGACGGTATGGGACTTGTGATGGCTCCCCTTGACAACGGCTCCGGGAGCGTCAACGCCGAGGGGAAAATGGTGAGTTTCAGCGGATTCAGGGACCTGCTTGAAAAACTTCCCGATCCGGAAGGCAAATTCAAAGTACCAGCAGACATCTCACTCAGTCCGGAGAAGATGGCCGGGGTGATTGCAGATTACAACAGGAGCCGCGGTGAAGAGGCAAAAATATTTGCGATAAGAAACCCTGAAGGCATCTACGAAGAGATGCGTAACCTTGGCGCTTATACCAGCAGCTACGGCGTTCTGGCCGGGATGAACGCCTCAAGGTACAGTGCCGAAAAGGTAACCTACGGGCACATTGGCTTCGTGCCTGAAATGGATTTCTTCGAGGTGACGCCTATGATCGGCCTTTTTTATAACCGTTCCCTTAGCAGGAAAACAGACCTATTCTCCCTGAACGCGGATCTCCTGGCATTCAGGACAAATGTCTACATGTATGATGAGCACACCGATTACAGCGGTATAACGAGAAGTGATATAAACATAAGCTATACAGGTATTAAGATACCCATTTCATTAAGGCTCACTTTCCTTGACGGAAGTTTCAAACCATTCCTGAACGCAGGGGTCTACTGGGTGGCAAACCTCGGCAGAAAATACACCAGGGAAGGGGAAGTTGAGAACTCAATGCACGTTGTCAGACCGTTTACTGACAATTCAATCAGTATCAACAGTTCTGTCAAGGGCGTCATGGGCGGAATCGGACTTAAAAAGGAGTTAAACCCTAAACAATGCATTTCGCTTGAGCTCCGGGCAGAGCAAGGAGGCGGAATCTATAACTGGGGAGCAATAAAACAAAACACCGTCAGCTTCAATATCATAGCCGGAATCGATTTCCTCTGAAAAGCGTTTCTGATTCCTCTGACCGAGGAACTTAAATTTCTACGGGGTACCCGCAAAATCCTGCCTACCCGCAGTGCAGGTACTCCTTCACCAGCTTCGCGATGGCTTCGTTGTTGCCGTAGAGCTCCTCGCTGAGGTTCTTGTCCTTGTACGACTTCAGCTTCGCCGCCAGTGCGTCAATTACACCGGCAGGGAAGATACCGTCCTTCTCAAAGTGACTGCGCAGGCTGACAAGCGCTTCGGCTGAATCCCAGCATGATGCCGGCAGTGACTCCAGCTTCTTCGCTGCAAGATC
>JAKAXP010000179.1 GCA_021816545.1 Bacteroidota bacterium | reverse complement strand
CAGAATGGTGGCATCGATTGACCTGAGTGCTGCTGCGGGACACAGAAACAGGGCTATAATCGAAACGATGTACGGTTGCGGTTTAAGGGTATCCGAGCTTGTAGGCCTTCGCATTACAGATATCCACCGTAACGAGGGGTTTGTAACCGTCACCGGGAAGGGCAACAAGCAGCGCCTCGTGCCGATAGGCACAGTAACACTCAGGGAGATTGATAATTACATGGAGAGACGAATGATGATGCCCGTCATCATTGACCGTAACATTGTTTTCCTGAACAGGCGGGGCAGGAAGCTGTCGAGGGTAATGGTGTTCAATATCATTAAGGAGACCGCTGCTGCAACCGGGATTACAAAGACTATCAGCCCGCATACATTGCGCCACTCCTTTGCCACACATCTTGTCGAAGGAGGGGCAGACCTCAGGGCAGTACAGGAGATGCTGGGACATGAATCGATTACCACCACGGAAATATATACCCATATTGACCGGAGTTACCTGAAAGACACGGTCATGATGTACCATCCAAGGGCCCGGCACAGGTAGTTGTCCCTTCTATCTCCTGTCATAGCAAAGCTGTCGTGCCAATAAGGAAAAAGGGATATTTCTTTATTATCTCCTTTTTATTACCTTTGCGCTTCGAAAAAAAGAAGATTCTTAATCAATAACCAGATATAATATGTCAAAAGTTAAGCGTGTTTATTCCTTCGGTAACAAAACAGCCGAAGGTAAGGCAGATATGAAAAATCTGCTTGGCGGCAAGGGAGCCAACCTGGCTGAGATGTGCCTCCTTGGCCTTCCGGTTCCGGCAGGATTCACAATCACCACTGAAGTTTGTACGGAGTATTATCAGAACAACACTCAGCTTCCGGCAGAGCTCATGCCTGAGGTGTGGGAAGCAATGAAGAAGACCGAGCAGGCCATGGGCATGAAATACGGCGACAGGGAGAATGCTCTTCTCGTCTCATGCCGTTCAGGTGCCCGCAGCTCGATGCCCGGCATGATGGACACCGTTCTCAACATAGGCCTCTGCTCCGAGACCATCCCCGGCCTTATCAAAAAGACCGGCAATCCCCGTTTCGTATGGGATTCATACCGCCGTCTGATCATGATGTACGCAGACGTCGTCATGGAAAAGGCTGAAGGCATTGAACCTTCAGATGGCAAGGGTATCCGCAAGCAGCTTGACGAGATGCTTGACGAATTCAAACACAGCAAGGGATACAAGTCAGACACAGACCTCACAGCTGACGAGCTCAAGAACCTGGCTGAGGAGTTCAAGAAGCGCATCAAAAAATCGCTTGGGAAAGAGTTCCCGGATGACGCACGTGAGCAGCTTGAAGGTGGCATCAAGGCAGTATTCAAGAGCTGGAACGGCAAGAAGGCTGTTTCATACCGCAGGATTGAAGGAATTCCTGATGAGTGGGGAACAGCAGTGAACGTACAGGCAATGGTATTCGGAAACATGGGTGACTCATCTGCAACAGGCGTTGCGTTTACCCGTAACCCGGCCACCGGTGAGAACCTGTTCTACGGTGAGTGGCTTGTCAACGCACAGGGCGAAGACGTGGTTGCAGGTATCCGCACACCGAACCCCCTCAACGATGACACCAAAAACGAACAGAACAAGCATCTGCACAGCATGCAGGAGTCAATGCCAGGCACCTACAAGGAACTGGTTGACATCAGGAATATCCTTGAGAAGTCGTTCCATGACATGCTTGACATCGAGTTCACAATCCAGGAAGGGACACTCTACATGCTTCAGTGCCGCGCCGGCAAGCGTACCGGTACCGCAGCCCTGAACATGGCAATGGACATGCTTCAGGAAGGTCTTATCGACGAGAAGACCGCCGTGATGAGGGTTGACCCCGCACAGCTTGATGAGCTTCTCCACCCGATATGTGACCCGGCTGCAGAAAAGAAGGTTAATCCGCTTGTAAAAGGTCTGCCCGCAGGCCCCGGTGCCGCAGTTGGCAAGATCGTCTTCACCGCCGAGGATGCAGTGGCATGGAACCGCAAGGGTGAGAAGGTTATCCTCGTCCGCGAAGAGACCAACCCCGAGGATGTTGAAGGTATGCGCGCAGCTGAGGGTATCCTCACCGCACGTGGTGGTATGACCTCGCACGCTGCTCTGGTTGCACGCGGCTGGGGCAAGTGCTGCATCGTAGGTGCAGGCGGCCTACATGTTGACGTGGCCGGGAAAAAGGCAAAGGTTACCGGTTCAGACGTAGTTCTCAAGGAAGGTGATGTTATCACCCTCAACGGTACCAGGGGTAATGTTTATAATGGCAGTCTCCAGCTGATGGATGCAACGGAAAATCCGAGGTTCCAGACCTTCATGAAGATTGTTGACCAGAACCGTACAATGGGCGTCCGCACCAACTGCGACAACCCTGACGATGCAAAGATGGCCCGCGAATTCGGAGCCGAAGGCATCGGTCTCTTCCGTACAGAGCATATGTTCTACGGCAAGGGTTCGGAGCAGCCGCTCTTCATCCTCCGCAAGATGATCCTCAGCGAGAATGAGACTGAACGCAGGCAGGCAGTCAATGAACTGTTCCCCTTTGTAAAGAAAGACATGAAGGGCACCCTCGAGGCAATGAACGGACTTCCCGTGACATTCCGTCTCCTCGACCCGCCGCTCCATGAGTTTGTACCCCAGGGCGCTGAAAAGCAGGCTGAACTTGCCAGGGCACTCGGCATTTCGGTTGAGGCTGTTGCCAAGAGAGGCGAAGCTCTCCATGAGTCAAACCCGATGATGGGACACCGCGGTGTACGCCTCGGCGTTACATATCCGGAAATAACCGAGATGCAGATCAGGGCAATGTTCGAGGCTACAGCCGAACTGCTGAAGGAAGGCAAGAACCCGATGCCCGAACTGATGGTTCCGGTGACATGTGATGTCTCTGAACTTGATGTGACGAAGAAGATCTATGACAGGGTACTTGCTGATGTACTGAAGAAATTTGATCTGAGCAAGATAGATAACAAGTACGGAACCATGATCGAGATCCCGCGCGCTACTCTGCTGGCAGACCGCATGGCAAAGACCGCCGAGTTCTTCTCATTCGGTACCAATGACCTTACGCAGATGACCTTCGGCTTCAGCCGTGATGACATAGGAGGCTTCCTCCATGATTATCTCGACAACAAGATGCTTGCAGCTGACCCGTTCCAGACAATTGACCAGGACGGTGTAGGCCAGCTGATCACAATGGCATGCGTAAAGGGCCGCGCAACCCGTCCTAATCTGAAGATAGGTATCTGCGGCGAGCAGGGCGGTGACCCGGCATCAGTCGAGTTCTGCTTCAAGAACGGACTCACCTACGTCAGTTGCTCACCCTTCAGGGTACCCATCGCCAGGCTGGCAGCAGCCCAGGCAGCCATCAGGGCATCCAGGAAGTAAGCTTTATTCATGATAATGGGAGAAGGAGGCAGATTTAGCCTCCTTTTTTCATTCAGGCAGTAGCCATTTGGCAGTAGGCAATAGTGTTGACAATGTATTTGATAATTATATGATTAACTGCAACTTCACTACTGCCTATTGCCTATTGCCTATTGCCTGAATTGCCTGCCGACTTTATCTCACCACTACCCACTGCCTGGATGTACAGTGCCAGGCAAAATCGTTGCCATGGCGTATGCCAAGCCGGAGGGTATAGACTCCCGGGGCAACAGCCGGTGAGGGATACCACCGGATTGAATTCTCACCGGCGCCCAGCTCTCCGTTGAATAAAACAACCGCCTGGCTGCCGTCAGAGGAGAACAGACTCACATCAACATCCGCAGGTGCCTGCAGAAAGAAGGAGACAGTACCCTCTCCCTTCACCGGATTGGGGTAAACGGAAAGCCCGGAGGCATCATCTTTCTGGTCTTCAATGCCGGTCGGAGTGATTACGATCGCATCATCAAAATACATTGTTCCCGACCTGAGCCCGCTGCCTGTCTGTCTGACAACAATGCTGTGGTACTGCCAGTCGCCGCTTCCTCCTATCGAGCTGAAGGGAATGGGTATGAGATCCCATCCTGCCCAGTTGATGGTGGCGGCCGGGACAATCTGGTTGACTGAACCGGGGGAATAGAACCAGTATTCGAGCTCGTTATAGCTCAGATCTCCGTATACCCACATAGCGAATACGAGACTTGTATTGCTTCCTATTGAAGGTTTTGCAGTATTGAATACCCGGCACACCCCTCCGTCATCTCCGGTGAAGACATAATCTAGTCTTCCTGCCAGGGGGGCCGATTTAAATATTGTGGAAGAGGACGTGAATGTTGTAAGTGGATTATCTGTCCCGGTGGTGCTGCCGCTTGCCTCGGGATCCCAGAATGCTCCGATGTTCTCAAACGCTTCAACAGTGTTGCCTGTCGGATATGCCTTGGTCCTTGTGGTGAATGAAGCTGTTGATTTTGAGCCCACTGTCACGCCGGCAATATCTTTTACCGATGCATCAATCTCAATTGTATAAACAGAGCCAGACTGCAGGGGTGAGGCAGGCTCAAAACTGTAGGTGCCCTTGCCGCCAGACTGGCTGAAGATCTCACGTTGCCTGGCCAGGGGTGCCGACTGGCTGTCAAGCAGTCTTATTCCGGCAGTGGCAGAAGCCTGATCAAGAGGTGCATCAAACCGGAGGGTGATCCTTGGGTAAAGTGTGATACCGGTTGCTCCCTGTGCCGGCCACACCTGCTCTGTAACAAGCATGGGACGGGCTTTGGTTACAAAGTTCAGCACGAACTCTGCCTTAAGGGGTACATGCCACAATGATGCGGCTGACGTGGTAAGCTTTAAAACGTAAGGTGTCTT
>JAKAXP010000178.1 GCA_021816545.1 Bacteroidota bacterium | reverse complement strand
GTCCTGCCGATATCGAACACGGCAATGACATCGGTAAAATTCAGATCCATCCGGAACGGTAATTTTACCCAAAGATAATTAATGGTTCGGTCATGACATGTCACTTTGCCGTTGTTATGCAGTTTGTCCGATTGTCCAACATTTCATACCTTCATCCTTTCAAACCGAACTGAGAATGAACTGGATTGACTTCGTTATCATAGCCCTGCTTGTCTTCGGGCTGATACAGGGATTCATTGACGGGCTGATCATCGAGATAGCCGAGCTGGCCGCACTGGTGCTGGGGATATGGGGTGCAATACACTTCTCGTGGTGGACCGCTGACAAGCTTGCCGGATGGTTTGACATGCAGTCATCATGGACCGGCGTGGTCTCATTCGCAATTACATTCATTGCTATCGTCATCGTGGTTTATCTCGTTGGGAAGATGCTTGACTCAATTCTGAAAGCCGTTTCACTCGGCTTCGCCATCAAGACCCTGGGAGCCGCGTTCGGGGTGCTGAAAACGGCGCTGATACTGAGTGTGGTATTCGTCTTCCTCAACACAATCGACGAAAAGAAGCATTTCCTCCCGTCAAACACAATCAACGGCTCATTCCTGTACAATCCAATTGCTGATCTTGTTCCGGCCATCTTCCCTGTCATAGAGGGCGGAGACCTGATAGACAGCTTCAACAGGCACAAAAAGCAGGTGCCCGATGCGACCATCTGAGCGGTTTTGATATCTTTGCGGCACTTTAATTCAAGAAGCTGATGATGAACTTTGTTGAAGAGCTGAGGTGGAGGGGAATGATCCATGATATCATGCCCGGGACAGAGGAGTTCCTGCTTAAGGGGAAGAGCTCGGCTTACGTCGGTTTTGACCCCACCGCCGACTCATTGCATATCGGGCACCTGGTGGGGGTGATGATGCTGAAACACTTCCAGAATGCAGGCCATACCCCGATAGTGCTGATCGGTGGCGCCACCGGAATGATCGGCGACCCTTCAGGGAAGTCGGAAGAACGTAACCTCCTTAATGAGCCTACCCTGCGCCATAACCAGGATTGCCTGAAAAAGCAGTTTGAAAAATTCCTTGATTTTAATTCCACAGCACCGAACAGGGCGGTGATGGTCAACAACTACGACTGGATGAAGGAGTACTCCTTCCTGGGTTTCATCCGTGACATCGGGAAGCATATCACAGTCAACTACATGATGGCCAAGGACTCGGTGAAGAAGAGGCTTGATTCAGAGACCGGCCAGGGAATGTCATTCACCGAGTTCTCATACCAGCTTGTACAGGGTACCGATTACCTCTTCCTGTATACAAACCACAGCTGCCAGCTGCAGATGGGCGGGTCCGACCAGTGGGGCAATATTGTCACGGGCACCGAGCTTATCAGGCGGAAGGCCGGTGGTGAGGCATATGCCATGACCTGCCCGCTTATCACAAAGAGTGACGGCCAGAAATTCGGCAAGACTGAGACAGGCAATGTATGGCTTGATCCCGCACGGACAACCCCCTACCAGTTCTACCAGTTCTGGCTCAATGTGGCTGACGCCGATGCTGAAAAGTTCATAAAGATCTTTACAATGCTTTCACGGAGCGAGATCGACGATCTGGTCACGGCACACCAGGCGGAACCTCACCTGAGGATTCTCCAGAAGCGGCTTGCCGAAGAGGTTACAGTGATGGCACACTCACGCGGCGACTATGAAGCTGCCGTGGAGGCATCGCAGATACTGTTCGGGAAAGGGACCACCGAACAACTGCGCAAGATGGACGAGAACACATTCCTTTCAGTCTTCGAGGGTGTGCCGATGTTTGACGTCTCCTCCGGTCTCCTGGCAGAAGGAGTGACCCTCTCGGACCTCTGTGCCGTACACACGAAGGTGGCCGAATCAAAGGGTGAATTCCGGCGACTGATTCAGGGCGGGGGAGTGAGCCTCAACAAGGGAAAGGTTGAAAATGCGGAAATGAATATTTCGCCTGAACACCTTCTCAACGGCAAATACCTTCTCCTCCAGAAGGGGAAGAAAAACTATTACCTCATCAGGGTGGTGTAAGGTACTCCCCTGATTAGTTTTATGAAATTCACCTAAAAACCGGGTGCAATGAAAAATGAAATAAGGGCTGAATTCAGGACCGACTCCGTTGATCTTATCAACTTTTTCATACGGCACTTTCGGAAATTTGTAATTGCCGGCATTGCCGCAGCGGTCGTTTCGGCGGTTATCTCGCTGATGCTTAAGCCGCTGTATGAATCGACCGTGATACTGTACCCTTCCTCCAACATCACCGAGGCCAGCACCCTGCTTGGAGAGACCACCTCCCGCTCAGAACTCTTCGGCGACGACGACGCAACCGAGAAACTCATCCAGGTTATCAGCAGCGAGCAGGTGCGGGATTATCTCAAGGTGAAATATGACCTGGCAAGCCATTACAACATCAAGCCGGGAGAAAAATACCCCAACACCGTGCTTGCTGAGAAGATGGACAAATACCTGCATTGCACCAAGACCTCGTTTGGCTCCGTGGAAATCCGTGTCCGTGACCGTGACCGGGATATGGCATGTGCCATGGCCAATGACATGGCATCCAGGGCAGATACAATCTTCAACAGCCTGCAGCGCAGTGCGGCATCCGTCATGCTTGACGAGATAAGCCGCAGCTATGAAATGCAGGACCGCCTCGTGAGGCAGTATGAAGACACCCTGACGAGGCTCAGCGGCGCGTCGGCCCTCCGCGTCTATTCAACCCTCGAGACTGAAAATGACTACCTCGGCCTGATGCGCGGGCGTTACCTTGAAGCTCTCGCAATGAGCCGCCAGACGCTGCCTTACACGCTTGTCGTTGACCGTGCCGTGGTGGCGGAAAAGAAAGCCTGGCCGCGCCGCAGCGTAATTGTCCTGGTATCAACAGCCTCCGTGCTGCTGCTGCTGGCCCTGGTGCTGTTTGTTGCCGAGGGTTTGAAGCTGCACCGTGGCGATGACAGGCAGTGAGCTGCTGATACTGATAATTCCGGCAGTGCTGGCGGTGCTGCTCCTGGCGCTGCTTTCGCTTAAGCACCTGCTTCTCCTGACGCTGTTCCTGGCACCACTCTCACTCCAGCTCAGCTGGCTCACCGGCGGCACCGGCATCGACCTTTCCATTCCCACGGAACCAATAATGGCATTGGTGCTGCTGATAACAGTTTTCAAACTTACGGTGACGCGCGAGTTCCCGGAAGGACTGCTCAGGCACCCCATGACATGGCTTATCGGGATTTACCTGTTATGGACCCTTATAACCGCTGTCACTTCAACCATGCCGGGTGTCTCGTTTAAAACACTTGCATACCGGCTATGGTTTACTGCCGGTTTTTACCTTGTGGCAGCCCGCCTTGCATATCACGAAAAATTCAGATGGCGATATATAATTGCCTACGCGGCGGGCCTTGCTGTTGTTGTTATTTACTTCATAGTAAGGGTGCAGGGGGCGGGACTGCTTAACCAGCAGTTTGCTCACTCGGCATGTTATCCGTTCTTTAAGGACCATACATCCTTTGGCGCTTCAATGGCATTCATCATCCCTCCGCTGGCAGTGATGCTGTTCACCAGGGGAGGACTCTGGCACAGGAGCCTCCCTGCCGCACTGCTCCTTCTGTTCCTGGCAGGATTCATCCTGTCATACAGCCGGGCAGCCTGGGTGAGCCTGATAGCAGCATCGGCGCTGGGAATGATACTGTGGATAAGAATGCCCGTAAGACTGCTGGCTGTTTCAGCTGCAGTCTTTTCAGTCATAATTGTCCTTTCAGCCGGCTGGATATGGCAGCGGATGGACAGCACCACCGAAGATTCCTCAACCGATCTGGGGCAGCACCTCCGCTCATCCTCAAACATTTCAACCGACCAGTCGAACCTTGAGAGGATCAACAGGTGGAAATGTGCGCTGAGGATGTTTGCAGAGAAGCCACATTCCGGATGGGGTCCGGGAACCTACCAGTTTAAATATGCCCCGTTCCAGAAAGCATCCGAGAGGACCTCAATAAGCACCGATTTCGGTGATGCCGGCAATGCACACAGCGAATACCTTGGAGCGCTGAGCGAATCAGGATGGCCGGGGGCACTGATATTCATTGCCATAACGCTGGGATCTGTAATCACCGGCATAAAAGTCTGGTACCGCGGCAAGAGGGATCCGGCAGGTTATATGATACTGGCTGTGGTGACCGGGCTGGTGACATATGCCGTCCACGGCGTGATGAACAGCTTCCTCGACAGTGACAAGATTGCTGCCCTCTGGTGGGGATTCATTGCAATTATCGTTGCAGCAGACCTGGAGGGGAGGAGGGATTCGGAAAAGAGTAATGCGGTGAACCAGGGTGACTCCTGACGATACGGACACCGGATGACCGGGTGATTACCTCAAACTACGGAATCTCCACCGCCAGTATCGAGACATCATCAAAAAGCCGGAAGTTGTTGCTGCTGATGTCAATATCCCTGATAAGCGATTCGATGTTTTCCGCCAGCGGTTTACGGTTCGGGAAATGCTTCACCAGCGGGGTAATGCCCAGGTCGCGCCCCCCTTCGTCCTTAAGTTCAGAAAGGCCGTCGGTATAGCAGATTATCTTGGTTGGATTCCTGACTTTCATTCGGTCAGTTCGCACACAGGGGATTTCATCAAGCATCCCCACACCCACACATGACTGCCTGAGCAGTGACGAACTGCCTGTCCTGGTATTAATAATGACCGGAGGATTGTGGGCCGCGTTGATATATTCCAGCACCTTCGTTTCGGTGTTATACCGTGCGATGAACAGTGTGATAAACCTTTCCCCGGCAGAGTT
>JAKAXP010000177.1 GCA_021816545.1 Bacteroidota bacterium | reverse complement strand
CCTTGCAAAGGTGGCGGTCAAGACTTCAATCAGGATAAAGGCAAAAACGATCCTGGCTGACACAGTCAACGGGACTGCAATAAGGAACATGGCGGCATTCCGGGGCATCAACCCTGTAATAGCCCATTGCTACTCACACCGTACAATGAAGGAACTGGCCCTGTCATACGGCGTCATACCCATCTTCATTGAAAAGAAGATGACAGTAGATGAGTTCATACATGTGTCAATCAAGGAGTTGCTTAAGAAGTACACCATGAAGGACAGCGACATCGTGGTGGTCCTTGCCGGCAACTTCTCCAGAGGAGCAGGCTTCTCTTTCATAGAGGTGGGAACGGTTGACTATCTGAGGGAGAGAGCCGGGGTAACGGATCAGGATCTGATGGCGTGATTTTTGATGCAATAATTTCCGTGCCGGTATGAAAACATTAGCGCTCACCGTCCTCCTCCTGGTACATCCTGTTCATGTATCGCTGACAGGGATAGATTTTGACACGGTGAACCGGGTATGGTCAGTTTTTGTTAAGGTCTGGAGTGACGATCTGGAGGCTGACATGAAACTGGGGCTTCGCAACGGCGAAGAAATTACTGGTACTGCCGAAGAGAGGTATATTATGTACCTGTCTGACAGGGTGATAATAACGGAAGACGGAGAACCGGTGAAGATGGAACTGCTTTCTGCCGGCATTGACGGACTGGAACACAGGTTTACACTGCAGGCAAAAGGGAAGAAGATGGTCAGAAATGTGGCAGTAATCAACCGCATCATGACCCGGCTTTATGAAGACCAGGCAAACATGCTTCTCTTCAGTTATGACGGTTTTGAGGAGGGCTACAGATTCACCGTAACGGATACAATGAAAATCTACCAGGTAAAACGAAAGGGAGAGAGATGAGAAGACGATTTTTATTTACGTTGTCACTGCTGCTGGCAGCGGCCTCTGTTGCAAATGCAACACACAACCGTGCAGGGGAGATAACATATAGGCAGATATCAGACCTCACCTTTGAAGTAACGGTGACAACCTTCACATACACACTCAGCAAGGCAGACAGGCCTGCACTTGATGTAGAGTGGGGCGACAATTCAATCACAAATGTGGCAAGGGAATCCAAGACAGTCCTCCCCAACAACTACCAGAAGAATGTCTACGTGGCCCAGCATACTTACCCCGGACCGGGCGTATACCGTATCGTGGTTCAGGATCCCAACCGCAACTTCGGGGTTGAAAACATCCCAAACTCAGTGAATGTTGTCTTTTCAATATCAACCATTCTTATCGTGAACACTGCCGTCGGCAGGAACAGCACCCCGGTGCTGCTTAACCCACCATATGACAAGGCCGCACTGGGCCAGATATTCATTCATAACCCTGCTGCCTTTGACCCTGACGGCGACAGCCTTTCATACAAACTTACCGTCTGTACAAGGGAGGATGGCAAGCCAATCCAGAACTATACCCTGCCTCCCGCCTCTCGGAAGTTTTATGTTGACTCAATCTCTGGTGACCTTGTATGGGATGCACCAACTGCCATCGGTATCTACAACGTGGCCATGGAAATACAGGAATGGAGGGCCGGTATCAAGATAGGAGTCGTTGTCCGTGACATGCAGATTGAGGTTTACGAGACTGACAACAAACCTCCCGTGACATCCCCGCTTCCTGACCTTTGCGTTGAGGCTGGCGAGCCGGTTTCCCTCGATATAAAAGCCACCGATGCGGACCTTGACTCTGTAACGCTTCTTGCCACCTCCGGGATCTTTTCCTCAACCGACTGTCCGGCTACCTTTACCACCCTGACACGAACGGCGGGACAAACAACAGCCCGGCTGACATGGACTCCTTGTCATACTGCTGTAAGACATCAGCCTTACGATATAATCATTAAGGCAGAGGACTCAAACCGGGAGCTTCAGCTTGTCGACATTGACAATATGAGCATCAAGGTGCTGGGTCCTTCTCCAACGCTTTTATCCGCTGTGCCCCAGGGAAAGGTGGTTAACCTTTCATGGGCGGGATATTTGACCGACAAGATAGCAGGTTTCAGCATATACAGGCGTGAGGGTGCCTCCACCCTGGCTGCTGATACATGCTATGACGGCATTCCCCCCTCCGCAGGATTCGCCAAGGTGGGATATGTCGGCGGAGCCGGTGCCGTCAGTTTTACAGATGCAGACAACAATCTGGAAGCCGGTACCGAGTATGCATACAGGATTGTGGCTGTATACCCCAACGGCACAGAGAGCAAACCCTCAAATGAAATTGTCACATCACTTATCACCGGTATACCTCTGATAACAAACGTATCGATCCGAAATACCCATCCGGTGAACGGGTCGCTGACCCTTGCCTGGCAGAAACCGCGCCGCCTTGATACAATCCCGGCAAACGGACCCTATGAGTATCTCATTTACAGGGCTGAAGGCATCGCCGGTACCGCCTGGCAGC
This sequence comes from Bacteroidota bacterium, assembly GCA_021816545.1. GTDB lineage: Bacteria > Bacteroidota > Bacteroidia > Bacteroidales > VadinHA17 > SR-FBR-E99. The sequence continues at coordinate 2,452 of JAKAXP010000177.1, read as the reverse complement.
TGATACATACTCTTCCCACCGCGGACCTGAATGACACCGTGTATGTCGATACACTTATCAATACCCTTGATAAGGGATGGGTATACAAGGTAGAGCTTTACAACAATGCACCGGGCAACAGGTTCCTTGTTGGTGACCCCGGAATAGCCTCCTCGCTGTTCCTCACTGCCCTTCCGGGCGACAGGAAGATGAGGTTCATCATGACACGCAATGTTCCATGGATAAATACCTCCTATGACTTTTACAGGTTAAACGGAACCACATGGCAAATGGTCGGATCAACAAATCAGCTGACCTTTACCGACCCGGGCCTTGTCAACGGAAACGAATACTGCTACTATGTTGTTTCCACCGGAGGATACCAGGGGACTGATACGCCGAAGAACCTGATCAACTATTCGCAGCGCACCTGCGCTGTGCCGGTGGACAATGAACCTCCGTGCCCTCCGGAATTGACAGTTTCATCACAGTGTGACAGCCTTTACAATACTGTGAGATGGTCAGTGACAGATCCGCTCTGTCTTGAAGATGTCGCCGGATACAAACTTTATTACAAGCAGACAACCGAGGAGGATATGGCCCTTCTGACTACCATAAATGACAGGGATGTGAAGAAATACGTTCATTCACTTCCTGACTATGTTGCCGGGTGTTATGCGATATCTGCCTTTGACGTAAACGGCAACGAGAGCCAACTTTCAACGATGATCTGTGTTGACTCCTGTAACTTCTACGAGATACCGAACGTATTCACCCCCAACGGTGATGATTTCAATGACTTTCTCCTGGCAAAGACCTCCGCACTGGTTGAGAAGGTGGAGTTCAGACTCTTCAACAGGGCCGGAGTGCTTGTATTCAGTACACAGGAACCCAGGCTCAACTGGGACGGAACCTATAAGGGAAAGGTGGTTCCGACAGGAGTCTATTACTATGACTGCGAGGTATTTGAAAGAAGAATAAGCGGGCTGGAGCAGTTCCATCTCACCGGCTTTATACATGTCTTTACTGAAAAGGGCGCCGGACCCGGGGTTATTGAAGGAAAAAAATGAGAGCAATGAAAAAGATACTGTTTAGCCTTGCTGTTGTGCTGTCCTCACAGTTCGCATCAGGTCAGGCCGGTTATGAGACCCTTCTCAGGGCAGTAACCCTCACCGGCAGAGGTGAAACCATGGAGGCAGTTGCTCTTCTCCCGGGTTCTGCAGACATAAACGGTGATGTCACCCTTGTGGTCGTCAGAGGTGATATCTACCTTAAAGCCTCTATGCTTAAGGAGGCAAAATCAGACTACATGAGAGCTGAAAACCTCCGGCAGGGAGCAGGTCTTTACGGCCTTGCCAAGTGTGCTGCTGCGGAAGGAGACGTAAAAACCACCGTTTCACTTCTGGAGGCACATCTCAAATCCTCCCTGAGGAAAAACGAACCACAGATCCTCCTTGACGATGCTTTCAGATCTGTCTCATCCTCATCCGAGTGGAGGGCACTATGGAAGAAAGACTGGTATAAGGTCTATGAAAGAAAAAGCTGGGAGATAGAGAATTATCTCAAGTCAGGCCGGAATGACCTTGCGGAGGGAGCATATGCCGAACTGGCATCCCTCTATCCTGAAATGCCGGTTACGGAATACTGCCATGCCCGCATCCTTATGGGCAGCGGCAGGTACCGCGAGGCAGCTGATATCCTTGCCACGGTCACCCGCGACACTGATACTCCTCCTGCCTGGCTTTATGCACTTGCCGAAGCGAGGGAAGGGGAGGGAGATCATTATGCCGCCGCCACCGTTTATGACAGGCTTATCAGTGCCCGAACCCCTGATCCCGGGTTACTCCTGAAGAAGGCACGCATGCTCATAAGATCAGGAGACAGGGACGCCGCAAAGAAGGAGATGCAGCGGTACATCTCAATTGATCCTGACAACACTGAGGCGCTTGGACTCATAGGCAGGACATATGCCGAGGAGGGTGCCATCTATGAGGCTCTTCCTTACCTCAATGAAAATGTTGAAAAGCATCCCGGGGTAGCCTCTGCTTTCAGGCTGCGCGGGGATGCCTGGCTTGCCGCCAGGACATGGGACCGGGCTGCGGAGGATTATACAATGAGCCTCGACCTTGACCCTGACAACGGGGCGGTGAACCTCAACCTCGGTATAGCCCTTATCAACAGCGGCAGAAGTGATGATGCCTGCCATTACCTTCGCAGGGCCAGAAACCTGGGCGTTAAGGAGGCAACTGATTACCTTGCAAAATACTGTATCAGGTAAAAAAAAAGGCGCCTCTCCGGCGCCTACCTTACATTCTTTGCTATCCGGTCATACAGATCCTTGGGTTTGAACGGCTTAAGAACGTAGTCGTTGATTGCCAGGTTCTCAATCTTGTCATGAGCCTCTGACATGACAGCGGCTGTAAGAGCCACAATGGGTATCTGGCTTATATTCCTGTCAGGTGAATTCCTGATT
>JAKAXP010000009.1 GCA_021816545.1 Bacteroidota bacterium | reverse complement strand
GGTATCAAAGCCGTTAACGCACTCTCTTCATCGTTCATAATCAGATCGTTCCGTGAAGGCCAGGCCAAGGAGATTGAATTTAAATCCGGAGAGCTTATTCGGGATGAACCCCTGAAATCAACCGCCGAAGAAAACGGCACCGAGGTGATCTTCACTCCTGACGAAGCACTGTTCGGCAAATTCCATTATATCCCCGAGTATGTTGAGAACATGATGAAAAACTACTCATACCTCAACGCGGGTATGATCATCAATCTCAACGGCAACAAGATAGTCTCGCGCAACGGCCTGGTTGACCTCCTGAATGACAACATGAACCGTGAGGGGCTCTACCCCATCATCCACCTCAAGGGGGAGGATATTGAGGTCGCCATAACCCACGGCATGCAGTACGGCGAGGATTACTACAGCTTCGTCAACGGACAGCATACCTCGCAGGGAGGCACCCACCTCATCGCATTCCGTGAAGCGATAACCCGTACCGTCAAGGAGTTCTTCAAGAAGGACTTTGACGCTTCTGACATCAGGTCATCGATTATCGCCGCAATATCGGTCAAGATCGAAGAGCCTATCTTCGAGTCGCAGACCAAAACCAAGCTTGGTTCCAAGGATATGGGACCAAACGGCCCCTCGGTGCGAAACTACGTGGTTGACTTCATCCGCAAGAACCTCGACGACTACCTCCACAAGAACGGCGAGACCGCCCGTATCATGCTGAAGAAGATCCAGGAGTCGGAAAAGGAGCGGAAAGCCATCAGCTCAATACAGAAGCTTGCGCGTGAACGCGCGAAGAAAGTCAGCCTCCACAACCGTAAGCTGCGCGACTGCCGCATTCACTACAACTCGAATGATGAAAGGCGCCTGGAATCAACCCTCTTTATCACCGAGGGTGACTCGGCCAGCGGATCAATCACCAAATCGCGTAACGTGGAGACCCAGGCCGTCTTCAGCCTCAGGGGCAAGCCGCTGAACTGCTACGGCCTTACGAAAAAGATAGTATACGAGAATGAGGAATTCAATCTCCTGCAGGCAGCACTCAACATAGAAGAGTCACTTGATGATCTCCGCTACAACTACGTGGTTATAGCCACCGATGCTGACGTTGACGGGATGCACATCAGGCTCCTCCTGCTGACATTCTTCCTGCAGTTCTTTCCTGACCTCGTCCGCAAGGGACATGTTTACATCCTTCAGACACCCCTCTTCAGGGTCCGCAACAAGAAGCAGACCCGCTATTGTTACAGCGACGAGGAGAGGCTGAAGGCAATTAAGGACCTCGGGCCTGACCCCGAGATAACCCGTTTCAAGGGGCTCGGTGAGATATCACCCGATGAATTCATCCACTTCATTGGAAAGGATATGCGACTTGAACCCGTGATCATGAAGAAGTCAGACCCCTATACCCAGTTCCTCGAGTTTTATATGGGCAAGAATACACCGGAACGTCAGGACTTTATTATTGGCAACCTGCGTGTCGAGGAGGAGATCCCCGAGACGGCACAGGCGTGAGTGAAGGTTTCAGTACATGATGAAAGAGAGTGATCCATTTGAACTGATCCCCGACGAAGAAGGAGGGGAGAAGGAAGAACACAAGACCAGCTATATACCGGAAGCCCTGCATACAGTCACGGCGTTGTCAGGCATGTACCAGGACTGGTTCCTTGATTATGCCTCATACGTGATCCTTGAACGTGCCGTGCCCCATATTTCCGACGGGCTGAAGCCTGTGCAGCGCAGGATCCTGTATTCCATGAAGCGCATGGATGACGGACGGTTCAACAAGGTCGCCAATATTATCGGTCATACAATGCAGTTTCACCCTCACGGTGACGCTTCAATTGGTGATGCACTGGTTCAGCTTGGCCAGAAGGAACTGCTGGTGGAGGCACAGGGAAACTGGGGGAACATTCTTACCGGCGACGGCGCCGCAGCACCCCGTTATATAGAGGCAAGGCTCTCAAAGTTCGCGCTTGAGGTGACCTTCAACAGCAAGACCACCGAATGGATGAGTTCATATGACGGCCGCAACAGGGAACCCGTCACGCTGCCCGTCAAGTTCCCGCTGCTGCTGGCAATGGGTGTGGAGGGCATAGCAGTAGGGCTCTCCTCAAAGATACTCCCCCATAATTTCAATGAACTTATTGACGCATCCATAAGCTACCTCCAGGGCAAACCATTTGAACTGTATCCCGATTTCCCCACAGGGGGAATGATAGATGTGTCAAAGTACAATGACGGAGCCAGGGGCGGAGCCGTAAAAGTCAGGGCAAGAATCGAAAAGGTCGACAGGAAAGGGCTGGTGATCACTGAGATACCCTTCGGCAAGACCACCTCTTCACTCATTGAGTCAATCGTAAAGGCGAATGACAGGGGCAAGATCAAGATTAAGAAGATCGATGATAACACCGCAGGCGGAGTTGAGATAGTGATTCAGCTGCAGAGTGGCGTTTCTCCCGACAAAACCATCGATGCCCTTTACGCCTTCACTGACTGCGAGCTGTCAATATCACCCAATGCCTGCGTCATTACTGACGAAAACAAGCCTGCATTCATCGGGGTCAGTGACATCCTGAGGCATTCGGCTGACCAGACGGTGAAACTGCTTACACGCGAACTTGAAATACGCAAGGCCGAACTTGAGGAGGAATGGCACTTTTCGTCGCTTGAAAAGATCTTCATCGAAAAGAGGATCTACCGTGACATCGAGGAGGCTGAGACATGGGAGGCCGTCATTGCAGCGATTGACAAGGGACTTAAACCCTACAAAAAACTGTTTAAACGCGAGATCACCCGTGATGACATCATCAAACTCACGGAGATTAAGATCAAAAGGATCTCGAAGTATGACTCCTCAAGGGCAGATGAGCACATCCGCGGTCTTGAATCTGAACTGGAAGAGGTTGCCAACCACCTGGCGAACATCATCCCCTATGCAATCAACTACTACCGGCAGATAAAGAAGAAGTACGGCAAGGACAGGGAACGCCGGACCGAGATCAGGAGCTTTGAAACCATTGAAGCCACCAAGGTGGTGGCTGCCAACGCCAAGCTTTACGTAAACCGTCAGGAAGGCTTCATTGGCACAGGGCTGAAGAAGGATGAGTTTGTGTGCGACTGCTCTGATATAGATGATATAATCGTGATCAGGAAAGATGGCACCTATCTCATCACCAAGGTTGCAGAGAAGCAGTTCGTCGGCAAGGATGTGATCCATGTGCAGGTTTTCCTCAGGAATGATACCCGCACAATTTATAATGTTGCCTACCAGGATGGCCGGGAGGGCCCTTATTATGTCAAACGCTGCGCCCTCACAGGGTTGACGCGTGACAAGGAGTACAACCTCGGCAGGGGAACGGCCGCCACCAGGATCCTTTACCTGAGTGCCAACCCAAACGGTGAGGCTGAGGTGATACGGATATACCATAAGCCCAAGGCAAGGCTCAAGAAGCTCACATTTGATTTTGACTTCGGTGAGCTTGCAATCAAGGGGCGCAGTTCAATGGGCAATATTCTTACAAAGAACCCGGTCCATAAGATAACCCTGAAAGAGAAGGGACTCTCAACCCTGGGTGGCCGCAAGCTATGGTTTGATGATGCGGTGATGAGGCTGAACGCCGACGGCCGGGGCAAATTCCTCGGAGAGTTCGCTTCCGAAGAGATGCTTCTTGTTGTGACACGCAACGGGTGGTACCGGACCTCCGGCACTGACCTTTCATCGCATTTTGAGGACGACCTTCTTCTCCTTGAGAAGTTCAGGGAGTCAAAAATATTTTCCGCAGTTTACTGGGATCAGGAGCAGGAGTTTTACTATGTCAAGCGGTTTGCATTCGAGGAATCAGACAGGCTTCAGTGCTTCATCTCAGACAGTGAGGGATCAAGGCTGGCAAGCCTTACAGAGGTGGAGTACCCTCGGTTTGAGCTGAAATTCGGCGGAAAAAACGAGGGAAGGAAGCAGGAAATTATTGAGGTGGCGGAATTCATTGGAGTCAAGAGCTTCCGTGCCAAGGGAAAAAGGCTGTCAAATTACAGTGTGGCCGATATACGTGAGCTTGATCCTGTTGTCAGGAGTGAGGCAGCACCACCGCCCCCCGAGCCCGAAAACGGCAGTGAGGACGACTTTCCTCCTCAGCCTCACGCACCTGATGATCCCGCTCAGATGAAACTAGACCTTTAAGAACCCGTGAATATTTACCTTATAGGATTCATGGGCAGCGGAAAGAGCTCCGCCGGGAAGGGTATAGCTGCACTTCTTCGCTGGAAATTTGCTGATCTTGACAAACTCGTCGAGGAAAAGGAAGGGATGACAGTATCCGGGTTATTTGCATCAAAGGGTGAGGAATATTTCCGCAGGGCCGAAGCTGAGGCTCTGCGAAAGGTTTCAGCACTCACCAGGTCGGTCATCGCATGTGGCGGAGGCACAGCATGTTCAGAGGGAAACATGGCTGTGATGAACTCAACCGGCCTGACGGTCTACCTGCGGTTACCTGTTGAATCCCTTGTGACCCGGCTCAAACGGTCAGGGACACAACGGCCTCTGCTTAAGGATGCCGGACCGGCTGAACTCGATTCCAGGGTCAGAAATTTGCTGGCTGTCAGAAGCTCCTGGTATGAAAGGGCAGATCTCATTCTCGATGCAGAAACCCTGACTGAGGAGGAGATGACTGCCATGATAGCCGGGGCAGTCAGGTCAAAGGGAGGCTACTTGTAGTTTTGGATTTTTTCACGTACCTTGTATAAGTAAGTCACTTCCTAATCCCGGATATGTCAAAACCTCGAAGGGAAATGAAAACCGGTTTCAAGTGGGCCTTCCTGTCAATGACAGCACTGATGGCTGCAACATCGGCATTTCTGGTGGCTGTACTTACTGATCTCTCAATGTTCAGGGCAACCCCGGTCTTTTTTACACTTACACTCTCCGGAATCGTTATCGGATCAGGGCTGATGATCAGGAACAGGTTCTACCTTCCCGTACTGAGAAACCTCCGGCTTCGCGGAAAGCTTATGCTGGCGCCCGCAATACTTCTTTCCCTTACTGTTCCGGCTGCCATAATCAACATCTATTATGACCTGACAGGCAGGGAGTCTCTTCTGCTTCTTTCCGGATTTGTAACCTCCTTTGCCTCTGCGTTCTTCTTCTCATCAATGGCTGTTGTAACCCTCCCTGCAATGGCCTCAGTCCTTTACCTCGAGGAAAAAGCAGGCATTTCCCCTTTTGCTGTGAAGGCAGGTAACCTGACCCGGAATACTCTTGTAATCTCTTCCCACCTTGCCTTAGCGATTGTCGTGGTGACCCTGGCTTTCGGGATCAGGATTTCACACACGGTCTTTGTCTTCCCGCTGGCGGCGATTGCAATGATGATAACCGGCATCATCATCCTGGCACACTTCCGGAACAGGCTCTCCGGGATGATCTCGAAACCTGTTGCACAGGCTGCAGGTGACCCGGGGCAGCAGGTACATGGAGAAGGAGATGAAGGATTCAGAAGTGTGATGCTTGTTCCCGACCATTACCTGGACCTCATCAGCGGAAGGCTCGATTATTTGACCGGTAATGCTGGTGACGCCTATGCCACGGAAGTCATCACCCTTGCTTCAAGAACGTTTGATCCGGCGCTTATCCCTGCGATGAGGGCGATTGCCTCTGACCACCGTTTCGCCGAAAAGGTCAGGGAGGATGCTGCTGCCGGAATTTCAGTCATCGAGAGGTATTATTCCGATCCTGTCAGGAACAATGACCTGCTGCGCCTTCCCGGTATTATGGAAAAAGCAGCCGTTGCCAGGGCAATAATGCTGGGCAGGAGCAAACCACAGGAACAGGATATCGTGAAGCTTCTGGGTGACCCAAGCCCTGAAGTGAGACGGACGGGGCTGATGGCGGCAGGTCGCTACGGTATGACAATGCTGCGTAATGAGGTGCTGAAGGCACTCAGCAATCCGGATACTGCACGTGAAGCCTTTTATGTCCTGAGGCAGTTCGGCCAGGAAGTATACAGTGACATAATCGGCACTGCAATCAAACCGGGCAACAGCGAGCGGGAAAACTACATAATACTCAGGCTCCTTGAGGCCATGCCTCTGATGGAGGCGTTACCATGGCTGGGGAATTTCATTGCAGGAGGCCATATGGGAGTCCGCCTTAAGGCTGCCTCCATACTGTGCAGCAGGGGCTGGTCACCGCAGGGCAAGCACCGGCAGAGAATCGAAGAGACACTTATTGAAACGATTCATGTTGTGGCCAGGCTGATTGCCATGCAGAGCGAGGCTACGAGAAACAGGTATTTTCTTCTGTCTGCTGCCATTGAGCGGGAAAGGAAGATGAATTGTGAACTGATCTGCTGCCTTCTTTCACTCCTTGAAGGCAAAGCGGCATCGGAGATAATGCTTCCCCTTGGGCGGAATGACAGCCCCAGCCAGGCAGGCCTCGCCTCCGAAGCCATTGACAGCATGATTGACGAACCTCTCCGAAGGCCTCTCAGGGCACTGCTGGGCAACAGTTCGGACAGCTACCGGCTCGCAGAACTTTCAATTTATTTCCCCGTCAGAAGCGTAAGAGGCCGGGCTATCTCGTCGTTCCTGCTCGCTTCAGAACAGAATATAACCGGGACCTGGAGCAAGGCCTGTGCCCTCCATCTGACTGCAACCGAAAGGCGTGGCCTTGACAGGGAGCATGCGGTTTCATACCTCTTCAGCAACAGCCCGATATTGCAGGAGGAGAGCGCAAGGGCAATACGCACCGTAAATCCCGGCTGGTACAGGGATGCTGAATCACGGCTTCCCGGCCAGGTCAGGGCCCGCATCTCAGCAGTGATTGAAGGAACTACTCCCGAGGCAGCCATGATTTTTGAGAAGACAAGGTTCCTGAGCCTCTGCTTCAACAATATTCCTGAAGAAAAGATGATTATGCTTGCTTCGCGGATGCACTATTCTGAGTCATATGACGCCGGTTCACTTCCCGGCGTGATTTCCTGGGTGGTACCATCAAGGAACGGGAAAACCGGACTCTATTCACTGCCGTTGGCAGATATTGCCGCGTTTGTCTTTTACTATTCGGAATTCGAAGATATATTTGTAAATTACATGGATAGCCAGGAGGGGGTTCCTGCAACATAATACTCTTTCCAATGCCAGAACGAAATATAATTATTAGACCCAATCCTTTCCCGGGACTGAGAGCATTCAGGCCGGATGAGGGGCATCTGTTTTTCGGGCGGATGGAAAGCACCCTTAAGGTTGTTTCCAGGCTGAAGGAAAACAGGTTTGTTGCCGTGCTGGGCGCCTCGGGCAGCGGCAAGTCGTCACTGGTGCTGTCAGGTGTCATCCCTGCCCTGCTGAAGGAGAACGCTGAAGAGAAGAAATCATGGTCGTACATGGTCTTCAGGCCCGCCCTCAACCCTGTTGACCACCTGGCTTCGGAACTGTCGGCTCTTTCCGCAGGTGCAGGCTTTGCACAGCTGTCAGAGGTAAGCGTTGCGGCATCACTGAATAACAGGACCGAGGGACTTACCGATGTGATCAACCGGATCAGGAAAAACCTGCGGCAGCAGGTGGTGATAGTTATTGACCAGTTTGAGGAGCTTTTCCGTTTCAGCCCTGCAACCGCCGGGGGTACACCCGGCGATGATGCCACTGATTTCATAGACCTGATAGTCAATGCTATGCAGAAGCCTGACCAGGGGCTTTACATTATTGTCACACTCAGGTCAGAATATGTTTCCGAATGCGGAAGGTTCCACTCGCTGACGAACCTGATGAACAGCAGCAGTTACCTGCTGCCCCAGATACCGCATGACCAGCTGGCTGCAGTAATAGAAGAGCCGGTGAAACTCTCAGGCGGTTCAATTGACAGATCGCTTGTAAAGCTAATTTTAAGTGATCTTGAGGAGAGACCAGGTCAGTTGCCTGTGCTGCAGCACCTGATGATGCGGCTCTGGAACCAGTGGAGCAGGCTGGGTGACCTTAGCCGCCCGATAAGCGTATCTGATTATGAAGCCGTAGGTCAGCTTAAGGGTGCCATATCTCAGCATGCCGGGCAGGCATATGAATCGCTTGACGAGAGGCACCGATATGTTTGCGCCCGCCTCTTCCGTGCAATAACAACACGTACAGACGACGGAAGGGAACTGCGCAAGCCTGAGCGAATCTCCACTATAGCAGCCCAGACCGGATGCCTGGAACGAGAAATCATAGGCGTTGCCGAGGTATTCAGGTCACCGGAATATTCATTTCTGACTCCATCCAAGGAGATCCCCCTGAACGGAGAGAGCATCCTCGATCTTACCCATGAAAGCATTATCCGGCTTTGGGGCACTCTCCGCAGGTGGATGGACGAGGAGGAGACCTCTGTGAAGCTTTACAGGCAGCTTGCTGCCGCCGCTGCACAGTACCAGGAGGGAAGCGGGCGCCTCTGGACCGCCCCTGACCTGCTGCTTGCCCTCAGGTGGAGAGATGAAAACAATCCCACACTTGCATGGGCAGAGAAGATTGATCCGGCATTTGAGAGGGCAATGATCTTCCTTAAGAATTCAGAGGAAGAATACAGCATCCGTGAAGAATACGGACGAAAGAGTGATACCGATACCATCAGACGGTCACGGCTTGTTGCGAGTATACTCGGCTTGCTTGCACTCATTGCACTGATAGCCCTGGGAGCCGTTTACTCGCTCAGAAACAGGGCTGAACGGCAGAAATCAATAGCGGTTCAGATGAAGAACGAAGCTCTTGCCCTGAGTGACAGACTGAGTGACAGCCTTGAGATTCTAGCATCAGCTGTCAGAACGTCTTCCGATGGTGAATTTGTCCGGGAAGGAACAGGGGATAAGAGAACTGCTGATGCCGAATCAAAGGCCAGGTCAGCCGAAAGGGCAATGAACAGGATGGCCTCTGAGAAATCTGCAGCCCTGAAGAAAGCCGAGGAGACCAACAGGAACAGGATGCTCTCATTGGCCAGATCGCTTGCCGTGAGATCCCTGAATCATGGTGGCAGGAAGGATCTGCAGATACTCCTTGCGTGGCAGGCTTACCTCTTCAATGAAAGGTATTCAGGAATCCCGGAAGATGCAGATGTGTTTGCCGGCCTTTATGATGTCTGCAGGCGTTACGGGAATAAATACTGTACCCGGTTTACCCCTGACGGAGCAAAATATACAGCAATGGCTGAAGGAGCTGACGGAGTGTTCTTTACTGCAGATACCAGAGGCAGGGTTCTCGCCTGGAACACCGGTCAGCCGGCAACAGGATACAACCTGATCTGGTCAGGCGACAAGACCATAAGTGCCATGAGCATCAGCCCTGACAAATCATGGCTGGCTTGCGGGACAGACGATTCTGCAATACTCATGATACCCTTTGATGATGATTCTATCGGATACCAGATGCAGGACTCCAGCGGTGGTATAACCGCGCTGCTGTTCTCTGACAGCGGACACCTGGTCTCCTCCTCTTCAGGTGGGGGAGTCAGAATGTGGGATCTAAATACCCGCAAAAGTCTGAAGGTTATCAATGAGCCATCAGGCATTACAGCCCTGGATATCTCTGACAGTAATGCAATGATTGCAGCAATAACCGGTGACGGCAGGCTGCTATGCTGGCACAACGGAATGCCCCTGAAGTATGTCCCTATCCGGACGGGAGATAAGGTAATCACCTCTCATAAATTCATCCCGGGAGGTGACAAGCTTGCTACCGGCGACGACACCGGTATGATCGATATCTGGAATACTTCCACCGGTCTTGCCGACGGTAATGCAGCAGGACATACAACTGCAGTAAGATCCATCGCATTCGACAGGAGCGACGGTCAGATGCTTACGGCAGATGCCGCAGGTGAGATCAGGCTCTGGACAATGGCCAACCTGGATCAGCCACCTGTTGTCTTCACCGATGGGGAGGAGAATGTTCTGCGCCTTGCCTTCAGTGACAGCGGGGAGGCATTTCTCTCGGCTACTCAGAACGACGTGATACGTCGTCCGGCACATATAAGGTGCATGACAGCCGGCATCTGTGACAGGGTGTCGAGAAACCTTACCGAACAGGAGTGGTCTGCCTACGTGGGCCGGGATATAGAATATGAACCTACATGTCCGGGCAAGGGTTACCAGATCAAAGTAAGGGAGATCAGGGGAGCCCGGTGATACAAACTTTTTAAGCCTCTGCCTTGTTATAATGCCGCGATGTCATTCCTTACGGGGAATTGGCTATTTTTGCTACCTGCATATTTAACATTAACAATTTAATGAAAGACAATAAAGTATTACTGATGATCCTCGACGGCTGGGGGATAGGTGACGGCACGAGGAGTGACGTGATAAGCACCACCGGCACTCCCAACATCGATGCACTGAAAAAGATTTACCCTTCATCATACCTGCTCACTTCAGGGGAAGATGTTGGTCTTCCCGAAGGGCAGATGGGCAATTCGGAGGTCGGGCACCTGAATATAGGGGCCGGCCGGGTGGTGTACCAGGATCTCGTGAAGATAAACAAAGCATGCCGCACTGGGGAGATACGCTCAAACGAAACCCTCCGCCAGGCTTTCACATATGCCCGTGATAAAGGTGTCAAGGTTCATTTCATGGGACTGCTCTCTGACGGAGGAGTCCATTCACTTGACAGCCATCTGTACGCTCTCTGCGACATGACTGCAGAGTACAGCCTGAAGGATGTCTATATCCATGGCTTCGGCGATGGCCGTGACACTGACCCCAGGAGCGGCAGGGGATACATGGCCGGCCTCCTGAAACACCTTGAGAAAAGCAACGGTAAGGTGGCATCGTTTGTTGGCCGATACTATGCAATGGACCGCGACAAGCGGTGGGAGCGGATAAAGGAAGCCTATGACCTGCTCGTTTACGGCAGGGGGACAGCAACCCGAGACATACTGCAGGCAATGCAGGAATCGTATGATACAGGTGTGACCGATGAGTTCATGAAACCCATCGTTGTGACGGGTGATGACGGAAAGCCTCTTGCAACTATCGGGGAAGGAGATGTTGTTGTATTCATCAACTTCCGCAATGACCGTGCCCGGGAACTTACGATGGTGCTTACACAGCATGATATGCCTGAAGCAGGCATGAAGACAATACCGCTTCATTACCTTACAATGACCCCCTATGACGACAAGTTCAAGGGACTGCACGTCATTTTCCCCAAGGATAATGTAGACAGGACCCTCGGCGAAATTCTCTCCGAAGCGGGTAAGAAGCAGCTCCGCATTGCAGAGACGGAGAAATACGCTCATGTGACCTTCTTCTTTTCAGGCGGGAGGGAGAAGGAGTTCGCGGGTGAGGACCGGATACTCATTCCATCACCCAAGGTGCCTACCTATGACCTTCAACCCGAGATGAGCGCATACGGTGTCAGGGATGCCATCATCGCAGAACTTGGCAAACAGAAGTACGACTTCATCTGCCTCAATTTCGCCAACGGCGACATGGTTGGTCATACAGGCGTGATGGAAGCAATTCAGAAGGCTGTAAAAACAGTTGATGAGTGCGCCGGCGATGTTGCACGGGCTGCCAGGGCAAACGGATACGAGGTGATAATCATTGCTGACCACGGCAATGCCGACTATGCGGTGAACCCTGACGGATCACCAAATACCGCACACTCACTGAATCCTGTTCCGATTTACCTTATAAGCAACAGGTTCAAGAGCGTCAGTAACGGTATCCTCGCAGACGTTGCACCAACGGTCCTGACGATGATGGGCATACCGGTGCCTCCTGAAATGACCGGCAAATCACTGGTATAGGGGGAACGATGCTTCAGATTGATGACACCATAGTATCATTGGCGCTCATTGAGAAGAGATTTCTGTGTGATCTGCCCGCCTGCAAGGGAAGCTGCTGCAGGTACGGCGACACCGGTGCACCGCTTACATCAGAGGAGGCTGCCATGCTTGAAAAAATATTGCCCCGGGTGCAGCCTTACCTTCGCCCTGAAGGAATCAGTGCCATTGAGAATCAGGGTACGAGCATCACCGATCATGAGGGCGAGCTTGTCACCCCTCTGATAAACAATGAGGAGTGTGCATACACAGTCATGGATAATGACATTTACAAATGCGGAATTGAGATGGCATTCAATGCCGGGGCCGTCAGTTTCCGCAAGCCTCTCTCATGCCATCTCTTCCCCGTCAGGGTAAAGCAGTATCGTGATTTCCGTGCAGTGAACTACGAGGAATGGGCAATATGCACTCCCGGCGTCGCCTGCGGCGCAAAGGAGAAAATGGAACTCTATGTATTCCTCCGCGAACCCCTCGTAAGGGCGTTCGGTGAGGAATGGTACAACAGGCTGCAGTGGGCAGCCGGCGAATATCATAACTACAATGATCATGGAAAACATTAAGAACTACATCGAAACAAACATGGAGAGATTCCTGAAGGAACTATTCGGACTGATCAGGATACCCTCGGTCAGCGCATCCGAATCGAATAAAGCCGACATGGTCAGGGCTGCTGAATACATCCGTGACCTGCTGGCTGCCAACGGCGCCGACCGCGCGGAGGTCTATGCAACACCCGGAAACCCAATAGTTTACGGCGAGAAGATGGTTAACCCCACCCTGCCTACCATACTTGTTTACGGCCACTATGACGTGATGCCTGCAGAGCCCCTTGAGAAGTGGACCTCTAAGCCTTTTGAACCTGAGATACGCGATGGCAAAATTTGGGCCCGCGGTGCCGATGACGACAAGGGACAGCTCTTCATGCATCTCAAGGCATTCGAGATGATGAATGCCACAGGCACCCTCGCATGCAATGTAAAATTCATGATTGAAGGTGAGGAAGAGGCCGGATCGGCAAGCATCGCAGGATTCTGCTCGGAATACCGTGATATGCTCAGATCAGATGTGATACTTGTTTCCGATACCACGATGATATCCTCCGAAATCCCGTCAATCACCTCAGGGTTGAGAGGTCTTTCTTACATACAGATAGAGGTTGAGGGACCGAACCGTGATCTTCACTCCGGCATATATGGCGGAGCCGTTGTTAACCCGTGCAACACCATATGTGATATTATTTCGAAGCTTAAGGACAGCGACGGAAGAGTGACGATACCCGGATTCTATGATACCGTTTCAGTTCCTTCTGATGCAGAGAGGGAAAAGATGGCCGAGAGGCCGTTTGATCCGCAGGAGTATAAAAAATCTGTGGGTGTTGATGCCCTTGCAGAGGAGAAGGGATTCTCACCCATGGAGAGCGTTGGTATCAGGCCCACCCTTGACGTAAATGGCATCTGGGGAGGTTATACCGGCGAAGGAGCTAAGACTATCCTGCCTTCAAAGGCTGCAGCCAAAATATCTATGAGGCTCGTACCGTATCAGAAGGCGGAAGAAATTGCCGAGCTGGCAATAAACCATATAAAATCCCTGGCACCGGCAGGTGTCAGGGTAACCGCAGAGTACCTGCACGGAGGAGAGGCATACGTAAGCCCGCTTGATACCCCGGAATACCTGGCCGCGGAGAAAGCCTACACAGAGATATTCGGAAAGAGGCCCATACCTGTACGCAGCGGAGGAAGCATTCCCATAATATCAACTTTTGAGAGGATACTCGGGGTCAAGTCAATACTGATGGGCTTCGGCCTGGAGTCAGATGCTATCCACTCACCCAATGAGAACTACCCGCTTGAGAACCTGTTCGCAGGGATGAGAGCTATTCCGCTCTATTATAAATACTATGCTGAGTTGAAGAAGCCGGTCTGAGCATCTGTCCGGGGTTGCCAGGCACCATCAGAAGGTCCGGCATTCACGGTAGTGAGACAGGATCAGTCTATCTGCAGCTTTACAAGCTCCACCTTTGTTGATGAGCTCCTGAGAACCGTGAACAGGTTGGGGCCAACCCTTATCTTTTCCTGCTGGCGCGGGATATTGCCGTGGGCAAAGAGTATCAGTCCCGCAAGGGTGGTGTAATCATCACTTTCGGGCAGGTTCAGGTCATACTCCTCGTTCAGGTAATCGATATCCAGACGTCCGGAAAGGACATATTCCTTTTCGCTTATCTTCTTTTCCACCAGGTCACTGGTGTCATGTTCATCTTCAATGTCACCGACGATTTCCTCGAGCACGTCCTCTATTGTGATCACTCCTGCGGTGCCGCCGAACTCGTCAACAACCAGGGCTATGCTCTTCTTTGCATCGGAAAGGAGCCTGAGCACCCTGTTGGCAGTCATCGTCTCCGGAACCACCGGCAATTTGCGCATAGTGGCTGTTATGTCTGACGGATCATGAAGAATATCCTTCAGCTCATAGTACCCTACCATGTTGTCAATATTGTCACGGTACAGCAGAATCTTTGAGTGCCCTGACTCAATGAACTGCTGCCTGAGCTCATCAGGATCTGACTGCACGGGAAGGGCAACAATCTCAGTTCTCGGAACCATGCACTCACGCGCTTTCACGGATGAAAAATCAAGGGCATTCTGGAAAATCTTCAGACTGCTGTTTTCCTCCTGCTTCTCTTCCTCCGTTTCCACAAGGTCATTGACGAAGTGGTCAAGGTCAATCCGTGTAAAGATCCGGTTCTCCTGTTCCTTCCTCTCAGCCTTGATGCCGAAAAACATCCGCATGATCATGTTGGCCAGCCAGAGAGTGAACTTGCTGACCGGGTAGAAGAGATAATAGAAAATTGCCGTTGGCACGGCGAAGATGCTGAGAAAGAAGTTCGGACTGATCCTGACAACCGACTTGGGCAGGAAGTCGGCAAAAACCAGTATGATCAGGGTGGTGATCACGGTCTGAATTATGAATATCAGCACCTCCGACGGGATCATATTCTGCAGCCATGCCTCAATCATGTCAGCGGAGAGCATGCTGAATATCACCGTGGCGATATTGACACCTATCAGCATTGTGGAAATGTACAGGCCGGGATTACGGGTGAAGAGGGATATAATACCAGAACCGAACTGTCCCTGCTTGCGGTCAAGCTCAATGCGAAGCTTGTTCGAGGCGATGAATGAGAGCTCCATCGCCGAAAAGAATGCGGCCAGAAGAATTGCTAAAGGAATGATAACCCACGGGTTCATACCCCAAAGTTACAGCTTTTTTCGCTGTGAGTCACGAAGCCATGCCAGAACAAATGCGGCGGCAGTCATCACGTAGAACAGCCATGCACGGCCGATGCCGTTGTTAACCGTTTCGCGGATTGCAATGCCGAGACACATCAGTCCCAGGATGATCCAGATGATCTCAATCAGCAGGAGCGACTTTTTGTTCATCCTTGATATAAATTGTACCTGTTACGTTCTTGATTGTCCAGTTTGAAAATCGGGAGTCTGAATCAAATCCGGTTCCCATCACTATCTGGTCATCATGTGTGAACCTGACGAACCTGTCAGACCATATCTTGTCCCTTGGCTGGCTCCAGAAGAGCAGCTCAGTCTCAAGGACCTCACCCTTGTTGCTGACAGCCACAACGCTGTCGCGAAGTTCCCAGATTTCATCCTTTTCTGTATAGCGGGCATATTGAGAGGATATGCTCGCCTGTGGCTCACTGGTCTTATCATAAAACAGTACCGTCAGCCCCTCGGGAAATACAGTATATGGATTCTCTGCAGTGGTGAACTGCTGTATCAGCGGAGAGCGAATCAGCATTGTGACCTTGCCTGAGTCGGTATACATGGTTTCCACATTCCTTGCCGACATCGTGGGCATATCCTTTATCTGCAGATCCTTTACAGTACCCTCCTTCCTGTCACAAGATGAAATAAAAGCAGTCCCGGCAACCAGGACTGCTATCATGATACTGTATGACCTGCAGGTTTTCACTGCTGTTATTCCTTCCTGAACCTGATGGTGGTGGATTCATTGATCCAGCCACCCACCTGGTAGGGTGTTCCCTCCTCCACGAGGCTCCTGAAGAAAGCTTCCTCCTTGGTCGGGAATAATCTTGAATAGATGGCAATGCGCTCATCTACCTGTGCCTTGAGTGTGGGATCAGTGTTCTTTGCCCTGGAGAGGTAGTCAACCACAACCCAGTAGACGGTCTGGTTTTCAAAGGTTTCACCTATTTTTGCCCCGGCATATGACTCCGCCACAATGAAGAGTGCATTGCCGTTTGTGGGATCAAGAGAGTATGCAGCCTTTGCAAAATCACGGGCTGCCTGTTTGCTGTCTGATGTCAGCTCAAGTGTGGCAAGCTTCGTAAGCAGGCCCGACTTGATCTTGTTGTCAGTCTCCAGGTCGATGGCTTCAGTATAGTACTTTTCTGCCTCATTGTATTTCTTCCGTGCCAGGTTCATCTCTGCAAGCTGTGCAGCTGAAGAGGCGCTGGGATCAGAGCGGTAAAGATTGGTGGCTGCCTTGTAGTAAAGCTCAGAATCCTTGCATCCTGTCTCGGTGAGGAGGGTGAGTACCTTCCTGAGCATCGCCGTGTCGCCGGGATTATTCTCAACGCCGGCAGTAAACAGATGTTCAAGGTTTTCACATGAGGCAGCCCCGCTTGACCTGAAGACGGCGTCGATGTTTTTCCTGGCTTCAGCATAACGCTGATCTCCCGGTTTGCGGGCCAGCTGGTTGTCTACAACCTTCATTGAATTGGAATAGGCTGTGATGACTTCAGGCGCTTCAATGAGCTTGAGGGCATAGCACTTTGCCGTAATTGCCATATAAAGGCTTGAATAAGTGTGATCAAAGCTCTGGGGTGATTTATCCATTACACCCTTTATAAGATCATAGCACTGCCTGGCATATACCGGATCATTTCCGCCGAACTCATAGAGGGCAAATGCCTTGCGGAGATTGTTTGCCGGCTCCTCGTTGAAATACTTCGTGCGCTGATCGAGGATCAACAGTACTGTGTCAATATAAGCCTTGTTTCCGGTCTTGCGGAAAAACTCCTTGAACATGGTCTCTCCCTTGATATAGGTGTTCTTGGATGAGCCGGGACATTCAGTGAAAACCGGTCTCCAGAACTGAACGGCCATGTTGTAGTCCTTGTTCTCGTAATAGGTTGAATAAAGTGATGTGTTGCGAAGGCACCTTGTGCTGTCCTCCCCTCTCCCGAACGGTGTGCCCGTTTCAATGCCCTTCTGGGCATGCATGGCAAATGAAAATACTGACAGAAGCAATCCGGTCAAAATCGTGCTGGCTGTTCTTTTCATCTCTTTCTTATTCATTTTTTTAATCATACTGTCTCTTCAGGAACCAGTAATCATAAAGATTCAGGCTGGCTCCGACCGATATCCTCGTCTCCCTGGGGACCTCCCCGTTGCTTCCGCCGCGGGTTGACAGATCCACTGCCAGTGAGATCCTGGATCTCGATCTTCTCATCGGTATACCTGTTCCAAAAGTTATGCCGTACTCTTTGACCTGGTCTCCCTCAAAGAGGGTATAACTCTCACCGTAACGGCATCCTATGCGGTATTCCACACGGTCAAAAAAACTGTAATTTGAATATTTCTCAGGTATGTATTCAGCCCCTGCATGGAGTGAAAGGGCATCAGTATATGTGCCGTATGTTCCCGGAAAGGATGCCTTGCTCCACCGGGTATAAACGATGTCAGCCCCTGCAGTCAGCTTGTCAACCTTTCCCAGGGAGAATCCTGCCCTGACCGACTGTGGCATCCTGCTTGTCGTGGAAAGTGAACCGAAGGAAAGAGTATCAAGCGCCAGGGATGATGTCTGAATGTTTGAGTACCTGAAGATAAAATCTTCATTGTCAGTATTGAGGTCAAAGGCCGGGGTATATGTCACACCGGCATTGATAAACCTGTTATCAGACAGTTCAAGCATGAACTGCACGGATGCATCAAATCCTATCCCCCTGAGGGCTGAACTGGCCTGCTTCCTTGTATTGAAATAATTGTTGTCACCGGTAAATATAAAGTCGTTGATTCTGGTCACCTCACCGAACATGTAAAATACATTCGCTCCCACGGAAACAAATGGCAGCGGACGGATCCCCGTACCAAGGAGGGCTTTCTGATAACCGCCGGTGCCGTTGTGGTGCTCGTAGATACTTCCAGTAACTCCTATTCCCTCTGTGGTGTAACCGATATCGTATGCTCCGTTCGCAAAGGGCAGTATGGCGGCAGTAACGCCCCAGCCCTTCATAATAGGAAATCCCATCATCAGATGTGAAAAAGTCATATCCTGGGAATAATACCTGAGATCATTCTCCTTCAGCAATGCAACACCATAGTCGATCCCGAAATCAAAGAGGAATGAGGTGGTGTCGATACTGCTGTAGGAAGCAGGCGTCAGGAAGTTAAGGGTGAGATTATCCCTGATACCGCCGCTGATGCCTCCCATGGCGCGCGTCCTGAAGGTGCCCTGTTGCTCAAGGTTGCCGATGCCGTACCTCGCGAACGGGGTATTGACATTCTTCTGACCTGCGGCTCCTGTTGCCAGGAGCGCAAGGAGACATATCAGACTTGCTCTTATGCTCTTATACATTTGTTTCCAGTAAAAAATTCAAACCCTCCGTTACCAGGTCAGGGTAGTGAAGCAACCTGCCTCCTGCCAGCGGGGTGATGACTCCGCCGTCTCCGCCCGTGATGACCGCAACGGGATTACGGTACTTTTTCTCGAATGTGCGAATATACTCAATTATTTCATATGCCAGGCCCATTATTACGCCACCGGCGATTGCATCTTCCGTTGTCCTGCCCGGGAAAGTGAAGCCGCTTCGTTTTGTAACCAGCGGCAGGCGGTCAGTGTATTCATGCAGTGCCCTGAATCTCATTGAAAGACCAGGCGAGATGCTGCCACCCCTGAATGCACCCCCGGTCACCTGGTCAACAGTCAGGGCGCTGCCTGCATCAATTACCAGGAGGTCAGCTCCCGGATGACGGTGAACCGCACCGGCGGCAGCCGCCAGCCGGTCAGCCCCCAGGGTCTCAGGCGTTTCATAGTCTATGGCAAACGGGTATACTGATCCGGCGGTAAGATGATGCACTCTTTCAGCCCTTGTGCCAAAAAAGTCAATAAGCGCGGAGGGATCACCGCCTACGCTCGAGACTATCACCCCCTTCAGCCTGTGACGACCGGCAAACCTGCCAATCACCTCAGGATCAGCACTGCCGAAGCGCTCCTGGCTGGTTATCACACCCTCACTGACAAGTGCAGCCTTGACTGAAGTGTTTCCGATATCAATGATCAGGTTCATAGTTCAGTTTGCCCTTGAAGTCATGGTTGACTCATGATACTTAAGTATTCCTTCAAACAGGTCAATGGCCTGTACAACAGACGTTACATTCCTGACCGTGAGGCTTAGCTTGTTGTTGTTCTGCTTCACTGACATGTTGCCCTGCCTCCTGTTGACATAGTTCATCACCGACACGAACAGGGGTGACCGGTAGAACTGTGACGACTGGTCCGTCACAAAGTTAGCAATCAGAGTGTTATTTTTAAGAATAACCTTTTCAATTCCTGCTCCGGCAGCGGCCCACCTGAGCCTGACCAGCTCCAGAAGCGCCCTGGCCGGCCCGGGCGGGGGACCGAACCGGTCGGTAAGATGAGCCTCATATGCTTTAAGCCCGGCATCGTCCCTGATTTCATTGAGCTCCTTGTACAACCTGATGCGCTCCGGGATGTTGGATACATAGTCATCGGGGAACATTATCTCCATGTCAGTCTCCACGGTGACATCTGCAACAAACTGTCTGGGTTTCTCCTCTGCAACAGACTCCTTCTGTCCGGCCATTGCGGGGAAGAGGCCGCTGAACTCTTCCTCTTTAAGTTCCCGGACAGCCTCGTCAAGGATCTTCTGGTAGGTCTCATACCCCACATCGGCGATGAAGCCGCTCTGTTCACCTCCCAGGAGGTTGCCGGCACCCCTGATGTCAAGATCCTGCAATGCTATGTTGAATCCGCTTCCAAGCTCGTAGTTCTCCTCTATCGCCTTCAGTCTCCGTCTGGCATCGCCCGTCAGCACCGAGATTGGCGGGGTAAGCAGGTAACAGAAGGCCTTCCTGTTTGAACGGCCCACCCTGCCACGGAGCTGGTGCAGCTCGGAAAGGCCGAAATTGTGCGCGTCATTGATGAAGATTGTATTGGCATTCGGGATGTCAAGACCCGATTCAATGATTGTTGTGGCCAGAAGCACATCGTAATCACCCCGGATGAAGTCAGACATTATGTTTTCGATCTCCTCGCCCTCCATCCGTCCATGGACAACACCAATCTTGATCTCCGGGCATATGTGAAGCAGGGAGGCCTTAACCTCCAGGATGTTCTCTATCCTGTTGTTGATGAAGAAAACCTGTCCGTTGCGGCTCACCTCGTAAACAATACCTTCACGTATTATATCCTCGTTGAATCCGTGAAGCTCGGTGATGATTGGCATCCTGTTCGGCGGAGGTGTGCTGATGACTGACAGGTCACGTGCTCCCATCAGGGAGAACTGCAGTGTGCGTGGTATCGGGGTGGCTGTCAGGGTGAGGGTGTCAACCCCTGCCCTGAGTGTTTTAAGCCTCTCCTTCACGGCTACGCCGAAGCGCTGTTCCTCATCTATGACAAGCAGTCCCAGGTCCTTGAACTTCACCTCCTTGCCCGTGAGCTTGTGCGTCCCCACGATGATATCAATTTCGCCGTCGGCGAGCCGCTTCAGGATCTGCTTCTGTTCTGCCGGTTTGCGGTGCCTGCTGATGTAGTCGACCTTGCAGGGAAAGTTCTCCAGGCGAGATGAAAATGTCTTGAAATGCTGAAGTGCAAGGATGGTGGTGGGCACCAGCACCGCTGTCTGCTTCCCGTCCGTGGCAGCCTTGAAGGCTGCGCGGATGGCTATCTCGGTCTTGCCGAACCCTACATCACCGCATATAAGGCGGTCCATGGGCACCGGGGCCTCCATATCCTCCTTCACGGCTATTGTACTTGCAAGCTGGTCGGGTGTATCCTCCCAGATAAACGATGCCTCCAGCTCCCGCTGCAGGTACGAGTCGGGCGAGTAGGAGAATCCGCCGGAGGCTTTTCGCTTTGCGTAAAGAAGAATAAGGTCACGCGCGATGTCCTTCACCTTCTTCTTCGTTGCCTGCTTCATCTTCTGCCAGGCCCCGGTCCCCAGCTTGTTGATGCGCGGCGGGCTGTCATCCTTGCCCTTGTATTTGGAGATCCGGTGCAGGGCGTGTATTCCTACGTATAGGATATCATTGTCCTTGAAAACAAGTTTGATGGCCTCCTGCATCCGGCCGTTGACCTCAATCTTTTCGAGCCCCCCGAAGCGGCCTATACCATGGTCAGAATGAACCACATAATCACCCGGGTTGAGATCGGTCAGCTCCCTGACGGTCATGCTGTCACGGCGCGTGAAGAAACCCCTGATACGGAACTTGTGATACCGGTCAAAAATCTGATGATCAGTGTAAACCGCTATCCGAAGATCATGATCGGTGAAACCCTGGTGCAGGTTGAGCAGGAGGGGGGTGAACTGCACCGTCGGGTCCGTCTCGGCAAAGATCTCCTTCAGGCGCTGCTCCTGCACCTCGCTCTCGGAGATGATGAAGTTGCGGTACCCTTCCTGGACATTTGAGGCCAGCCTTGATGTCAGCAGGGTGAAGTTCTTGTTGAAGGCCGGTTGCGGCTCGGTGCGGAACTCAATGTTGAGAGTGGCCTGATCATGTCTCCCCCTGCCGAAGAAGATGCGGCGGTGATGTGAGCAGAGCTCCTCGAGATGACGGCCTGTGATGATTATGTCACGGCGGTCAGAGATCTCCCCTTTCGAGCTCCGGGTGCGGGCCTGTGCCCAGATATTGTCAGTCTTCTCAACGATGTAGTCAAAATTATCACTCCAGATGATTGAGGAGGGGGGAATGAAATCGATGAAGCTGTCAGAGCTCTCATGGAAGGCAAGCTCCTGTATGTCAGGTATCACCTGGATCTCGTCATGAAGCTGCAGTGAGAGCTGGTCATCAGGACTGAACGAGCGTATCGAGTCAACCTCCTCGCCGAAGAAGTCAATCCTGTAGGGCTTGTCAGCCGAGTAGGAGAAGAGGTCGGTTATGCTTCCCCTGACCGAATACTGCCCGGGCTCATAGACAAAATCGGTGCGCCGGAAATTGTATTCGCGCAAAACCTCCTCGAGGAACTCGATTGAGAGCTTTGCCCCTTTTTTGATTGAGAAGGTGTTCTTCTTCAGGCTGGTCTTGCTTACAACCTTCTCCATGACCGACTCAGGGTAGGTGACAATTATGCACTTCCGACGTCCGGAGGTGAGGAAATTGAGCACTTCTGCCCTCAGTATGATGTTTGCAGGCTCGGTCTGGTCATACATTACAGACCGCTTGTAGGTGCCCGGGAAGAAGAAGATATTATCTTCTCCAAGGAGCGAGGTGAGGTCATTGTAAAAGTAGGCCGCGTCTTCCTTTTCCGGCAGCAGCACCACGTGCGTAGTGGGCTGCTGTGACAGTGCCCCGGCCATCACCACTGCACGTGATGATCCGGTAAGGCCGTGGATTGTCACAGGCTCGCGGCTGTCGCCTGCGAGTAGTTCCTCAAGCCTGCTGAAGGAGGGATGCTGCCTGTAAATGTCTCTGAAAACGGTGCTGGCCATTGATTTTGTCCGAGGCTGCAAAATTAACAAAGCTGCAGGTCAACACAAAGAGAAAGGCTCTCTCTTTCAGGGAAAATCACCTGGCCTGGCCGGGTGGGGCGGCTCAGCAGCACATCCCGACCAGTTTCCTTATCATATCAGGTGACCCGCAGTAGAATGGGGTACGCTGGTGAAGCGATTCCGGCCTGAGGGAAAGTATCCGCCTGTTGCCGTCGGTGGCAACCCCTCCGGCCTGTTCAATGAGGAATGATATCGGGTTGCATTCATAAACCAGCCTAAGCTTCCCCGAGGGGTAATTTATTGACGGGGGATAGAGGAATATGCCGCCCGTAAGCATGTTGCGATGCACATCGGAGACCAGCGATCCGATATACCTTGAGATATAAGGTCTTCCTGTGGCAGGATCATTCTCCTGGCAATACTTGATGTACTTCTTTACACCGTCAGGAAACCTGATATAGTTGCCTTCATTTATTGAGTAGATCCTCCCGGTCTCCGGTGTTTTGATGTTGGGATGGGAAAGGCAGAACTCCCCAATGGTAGGATCAAGCGTGAAGCCGTTTACCCCGTTGCCCGTGGAATAGACAAGCATTGTTGATGAACCGTAGATTACGTACCCGGCTGCCACCTGCCTGCTGCCCTCCTGCAGGAAGTCGATCACCCCGGCCTCTGCATCACGCTCTGTAACGCGGCGATAGATTGAGAATATAGAGCCGACTGACACGTTGACGTCAATGTTTGATGAGCCGTCAAGAGGATCAAAGCATACCACATACTTCCCCTTTCCGGAAAACTCACCGGTAAAGATCACCTCGTTCTGGTTTTCTTCCGAGGCAACGCCCGCGCACTGACCGGAAGACCTGAGGGCGTCTATGAAAACTTCATCTGCATAGCGGTCGAGCTTCTGCTGCTCTTCCCCATGGGGATTCTCTGCGCCTGCCTTCCCGAGTATCTCAACAAGTCCTGCCTTGCGGATTTTGGCATTGACCATCTTGGCAGCGGTGCCGATGTGGTGAAGAAGACTCGAAAGCTCACCCGTTGCAAAGGGAAAATCTTTCTGTTTCCTGACGATGAAATCGTTCAGGCTGGTGATGTCGTAGCTTGACATATTGAAAATGATCTTGTTATACCTGTGGACCGGGGTAAATTGTATTCTAAAGGCTAAATTATAAATTTGCACAAACAAATCCCGGAATGAGAGTATTTAAATTCGGTGGCGCATCCGTAAGGAATGCAGAGGGAATAATAAACCTGTTTGATATCGTTTCAGAGGAAAATGACAGGCTTGTCGTGGTCATCTCAGCCTTCGGCAAAACAACCAACGCCCTTGAGCGGATTCTTGCCGGATGGCGCCAAGGAGATCCCGAGACCCGGTCACTTGTAAGAGAGGTTACAGAGTACCATATCAGCATAGCTGAACAGCTTTTTGGTGCCGCGACCCCTGAAATGGAAAGAGTTAAAAGCATATTCCGGGAATTTGGCGGATTGCTTGACAGGAAGGAACCCGGGGATTATGATCATGATTATGATATGATTGTGTCAAACGGGGAATTATGGTCAACTATGATTGTGGAAGCTTATCTCCGTACGCGCGGGTTAAGATCAGAATGGGCTGATGCAAGAAAACTTCTGATTACCGATGACAGGTACCGTGATGCCGGGATATTATGGGAAAGCTCACAGAGAGCAGTAAGGGAGCGGTTTAACTTCAGCAGTGCAGATCTTTATGTAACCCAGGGGTTTATCGGCGCCACAGAGGCAGGTGAGGCAACCACCCTCGGCAGGGAAGGATCAGATTATTCCGCTGCATTGTTTGCCAATATGCTTGATGCCAGGGATGTGGTTGTATGGAAGGATGTGCCGGGTATTATGAACGCAGACCCTGACTGGATGCCTTCAGCAGTTACGCTGCCTCATATTTCATACCTTGAAGCTGTGGAGATGACCTATTCTGGTGCCAGGGTAATACACCCTAAAACAATCAAGCCTCTGCATAACAAGGGTATTCCGATGCGTGTAAGGTCATTCGCGGACAGGGAGGCTGAGGGAACACTTATCTCAGAAGGTGCCCCGCAGGGTGAAATGTGCCCGGTGTTTGTGAGAAAATCAGGTCAGATGCTGTTGTCACTTATACCGAAGGACCTTTCCTTTGTCATGGGAGATAACCTGGCAGGGCTGTTCCACCTGCTGGCGCAGACAGGGCTGAAGGTTAACCTTGTTCAGACAGGTGCTGTCAGTATCAATGTATGCATTGACCATGAGGAACACAGGGTGGATGAAATAATAGAGGAACTGAAGAAAGAGTATACTGTTCTCTACAATGACGGCGTTGAGATGCTGACCGTGCGTCACTCCACTCCTGAGGCGGCTGCACTTGTTACCGGCAGCCGTGAGGTGCTTCTTTCCCAGAAGACACGCAATACTGTCCGGCTGGTTGTCAGGTAAACTGAAAACTCACTGCTGAAGGTCAGCCCTGAAGGCTGCCCTGTATGCATACACTTTGCCCAGGTTATTGTACAGTTCATAACCGAATGTGACCGACTTCGCCCGCTTCTCCAGCCTGTTTTCTTCCGGGAAATAGTACCAGTCTTCGGTAAAAGATAGTTTCCCGATCTTCGTCCTGTCATTCTTGAATTCACCTTCAATCTTCTTCACATCATCCCTGGTGAGCGGTTCACCGCTGTGATAGTCGTATACTGTCAGGCTGCCGTCATAGATTTGGTTGAAGATACCGTCTACAAGAGGCTCTCCTTTGTAGCCGGCAACCTTCTCCGACTCCCAGGGATCGCCTTCAGGGTCAGGGCGGATGATCACTTCGGTTACAATGTCAGTGGCGATGAGCACGGCGCCTGCAGGGAGATCTGTGCCGGAACCAGTATTTGCCAAAGTGCTGTCTGCTTTTACGGTCTGGTCTTC
The DNA here is from genome assembly GCA_021816545.1 of Bacteroidota bacterium. GTDB lineage: Bacteria > Bacteroidota > Bacteroidia > Bacteroidales > VadinHA17 > SR-FBR-E99. The sequence goes on along the minus strand of JAKAXP010000009.1, from coordinate 620 downwards.
TGATCTTGTAACGCCAGTGTTTGACCCATTGGTTTGATTACCACGGCCGGAAGGTCCTTTGACGGTGTTGCCTCCATCCCCGCATGAGACCGTGAGTGCAGTCATTAAAATCAGCAGTGCAATACTTTTCATACTGCGTCCTCTTTATCTTTTGAAATGAAGCATCTCCGCGGCACGCAGCCCTGTCATGCTGCCGTTTTCATAGACCGGGAGGCCGTTTGCGAATGTTGTAATGACGCTGCTGCGGAATGTTGTTCCCTCCAGTGGCGACCATCCGCATTTGTACATTACGTTTTCCTTCGCCGCAGTCCACGGGGCAGCCGGATCGACAAGCACCAGGTCTGCCTTGAATCCCTCCCTTACAAACCCGCGATCCGGGATGCCAAAAACAAGTGCGGGATTATGGCACATTTTGCGAACCACTATCTCCGGGGTCAGTTCGCCCCTGTGGCAGAGCTCCAGCATCATCACGAGCGAGTGCTGTACTGTTGGCCCGCCTGACGGTGCACTGAAATAGGGTGCACTTTTTTCCTCAAGAGTGTGAGGCGCATGGTCGGTAGCGATAATATCAATCAGATCTTCCATAACCGCTCTGACGAGCGCTTTTCTGTCGGAGATCG
>JAKAXP010000176.1 GCA_021816545.1 Bacteroidota bacterium | reverse complement strand
AATACATAAACGACACACCTCCGCCTTCACTGAAGGGAAAACATATCCGTATCAAGTATGTCACCCAGCTCCCGGGAGCTTACCCGGCCTTTGCCTTTTTCTGCAACCTCCCGCAGTATATCAAGGAACCGTATAAAAGGTTCGTGGAGAACAGGCTGAGGGAAAGTTTCCCGCTGAGCGGGGCACCGGTCAGGATCTATTTCAGGAAAAAATAGATACATTTGGTGTGATTTTTGTTGCCTGTCAGTATTATCAGGAAATGAAGAATTTGGTTATAACGTTGGTTGTTTTGTCGGTGCTGGCGCTTGCATCATGCGGGCCCATTGAGACACTCCCGCCGGAGCCCAGGATTGAGTTCCGGGCCTTTAGTCTCTATGATACCACCGATATTCTCGGCAATCCCGCCAAAGCCGGAAAACTCACATTTTATTTCGAGGATGGCGACGGTGACCTGGGCCTTGATCCGCCACAGACACCCGGTACCGACCCGGCCAGCAACCTGTTCTTCAAACTTTACCGCAGGTCAAACGGCATCTTTGAGCTTGCAGAACCATCTGATCCTTTGTATCCTTCTGAATACAGGATACCTTACCTCGATGCCACAGGACAGAATAAAATACTCAAGGGAACAATAGACGTCACCCTGATATATATGCTTTATGATCCGGAGGATACACTCTATTATGACTTCTGGATAAAGGACAGGGGCGGCAATGAGAGCAACACCGCAACAACCTGCATTTTTGTCCTTGGAGAGAACGGTACCTGCAAACCTGAGTGATCAGACCCTGATCCCCATAAAGAGGACATCGTCAACCTGCTCGTTTTTACCCATCCATTCAAAGAAGAAATCCCTGACCTCCTTGTGCTGACCGGCAGAATCGAGAGGGGTTATGTCATCAATGAGTGTCTTGAGACGGCTGATCTTCATCTTCTTGCCACCGTTGCCGCCGAACTGGTCACAGTACCCGTCAGTGAAAAGGAAGACCATGTCTCCCTCCCTGAGATGGTACTCCTGGTCATCATAGAACTTCTCGGTTACCGATTCACCTCCGACAGATGACCTGTTTCCTCTTACATAGTGCTGAACGCCGTCAATAACGAGTATCACAGGCCTCATGGCTGACGAGAAGACAAGTTGTCTTGTAACCAGGTTGAACTCGCAGACAACAATATCCATACCGTCATGGGAGGCTTCCATCTCCTGGTTTTGATTGAGCATCGCGAATATCTGACGGTCAAGTTCATGCAGAATTTGTGATGGCCTGGTTATCTTCTTGACTGTGATTATGTCCTGCAGGAGGGCCGTTCCGATCATTGACATGAATGCACCGGGCACACCGTGTCCCGTGGAGTCTGAACAGACAACAATGAACCTGTCCTTGTCAACCCAGTCAAACCAGTAAAAATCGCCGCTTACAATATCCCTCGGCTGGAAGAAAACAAAAGCCTCCCTGAATACTGTCCCAAGACGTGCAGTATCAGGCAGCACGCTGCTCTGTATGCGCTTGGCATACTTGATGCTCTCGGTTATGTCAAGGTTCTTCTGGGCAAGCTCTTCCTTTTGTTCATATACCTCCGCTGTACGCTTCTGAAGTTCATTTTCCAGCAATTCACGCTGTCTCCTGTGGTTCCTCTCACGGAGTCTTACAATAACATAAACAATACCTGATATCAACGCCAGCACGGAAAGGATGAACCACCACCTGTCAGTTACCGGTTTCTGGATGACGAGGCTGAATGAGGCCTCGGTTGCACTTGCCGGATCATCCCTGGTAAGGGCTTCAACACTGAACCGGTAGTGGCCGTCACGCAGGTTGTATGTCACTGACCTGTCTGCGGTGACCTCGCTCCATTCTTCGTCGAAATTGTCAAGCTTTGTCCGGTAGATGACATTAAGCGGGTCGCGGAGAAAAATACCGGCATAATTGACTTTTATACTGTATGACTTCCTGTACGGGAGATTGTAATTCTCCTGAAAGGGATAAACAACATTGTTTATAACAACTGAGATTATTCCTGCCTGAGGTGCAACGGCACTGTCAGGGTCCAGCGACGGATTGTAAACAACAACACCTTCCGTGGTACCCACACAAATTGTTCCGTCCGGCAACTGGGCTATTGAGTTCGGAAGGCAATCGCCCCTCACCCCGAACTCGGTGCTGTAAGCCCTTACCGAACCTGTTGCCGGATTTATTATAGAAAAACCCTTCTGATGGCCGGTCCATATCCTGCCGTCAGAAGCAATCATGGTGCTGTAACAGAAATTGGTCAGCAGACCGTCAGCCTCCGTATAATTAAGCAGTGTGTCTCCTGCAAAAAGGAACAGCCCGTTGCCGTTGGTTCCTGCAGCGATGGTGCGGTCATGAGCCACTGATATGCTTCGGATCTCATTTACCCGGCTCCCCTCCATTACTATACCTTCAGAGCGCACTCCGCCGGTAACATGTATGTAGCAGAGTCTGTCACTCTTGGTGGCCACAAGCACTTCTCCTTCCCTGTTCACAACCACCTGTGATATATAGTTATGTGGCAGTAACTCAAGAGTTGTATATGCAGCCTTCAGACGCCCGGTCTCTCTGTCAAGCAGCACGACACCGTCACTTGTACCAAGCCAAACATTGACTCCCTCCACAGCGACCGAGTTGATATGGTTTTGTCCGGGGTTTCCTGAGAGCCAGAAGTGCTTCAGGCTCCCGTCATTTCTCATAAGCCATATGCCGTCGCTTACGGTTCCTATCCAGACATTCCCGCGGTCATCAGTTGCCCATGAGGCAATACCCGAGCCTCCTGTTCCTGAAGTGAGGGTGCGGAACCCGGTAAAGCTTCCGGTATGAGGATTGAAGTCGTACAGCCCGGTCCGTGTACCGGCTATTGCTTTGCCGGCTGCGCTGCCGATGAAAGTTATCTCCCTGTTGGTTTCGGGCTTGTAAAAGGCAAAAGCATTTGTAGTCACCGCAGCCAGGCCCCTGCTGAAAAGACCGATCCACAGATTCCCCTCACGGTCGGTGAAGAGGGTACGGACGTTGTTGTCAGGCAGCCCCGAACCAACATCATACCTGCCTGTGATATTCATCTCTGTAAAATCATTGCTGAAGCTTACTTTTATGGCACCTGCATCCATTGTTGCCACTGAAAGCGATTTTCCGGGACCAGATGCAAGCGCCGGAATATTCATGTTTGTGAAGGTTGTATCACCGGCAGCAGTTGCGATCATTGAGTCACCGCTTCGTCTTATCATCCACAGGCCCTTGTCTCCGGTACCGGCAAACCATGTGTCAGCATCCATGCGCACCACAGTCTGTACCCATGAATATTCCAGGTCAGGGAAGGTAAGCCGGCTTACCGCCTTCTCACCCTGGGCTGAACAGAGATGAAGGTTATCCTGGGTTGCTGCCAGGAAGTCCTCTCCTCCTGTAAATGCTATATCAAACAATGTCATCTCCTCCGGCATCTTCATTCTGGTGATTTTCTCACCTCCCCCGGGTTCAGCCATGTAAATACCCTGTGTCTGCGTTACTATCCAAACCATTCCGTCAGGGCTTTCAATGATCCTGTTTATCCTGTCAGTCTCCTCCAGGGCCCTCCTGACCATAGTTCCTCCTGCACTCCAGGTAAAAAGTGAGCCGTCGCTCATGCCAACCCACATGGTACCCTTCGCATCACTGCAGAGGGCACTGACATTTCCCCTCGGAAGGGTGTCAGGAAATGGCATGTGGTGAAACAAAAATCCGTCATAACGGTAAAGGCCGGTGTCAACTCCCACCCAGAGAAGGCCGTTACGGTCCTGCTCAATAACACTAAGATAGCTTCCCGGCAGTCCGGTAAACTCATCATATGTGCGAAAACTGTATGTCTGGGCAAATGACGCCAGTGAATGCAGCATAAGTACAATAAGGGTACAGCATGCTGCAATTGAAAGTCTGAGGCTCCTGGACATGATTATTTTTTGGGTACTACCTTAATCCGTGGCTTGTATACAGGCACCCCTCCGATAGGTGCACTGAAGAAGGGAAGATTCTCGCCATACTGGTTCTGTACCGAAACAACCACGTTGTTGTTTTTGACCAGATCTCCCTTTCTTTTATAAAAGCGGAAGTCAAGTGACTTGCCTATCTCACCTTCAAGAATGGGCATACGGGATGTCTCCCACATATCCTCACCCGAGAGCGGAAGTACCTGCCCCTTTCTCTCGACAGAGACAACTATGAAATCACCGTCATTGTCCCAGTCAAAATTCCTCGTCTGTACATATACACAGCCGCTGTCAATATACGGGTAGATATGGGAGACGAAGGAGGTGTCATTGTTGTTCCACATCCTGAAAGTGTATTCATATGTAAATGCATTTGCCCCGTCAATCGGCACGTTGGTGTCAGGTCTCCTTGAAATTGCATACCTGTATAGGTTCCCGTCATCTCCGGCAACGCCGTCACAGACGATCTTGAAGATATTGCTGAGGAACTTGGGGTAATACTCACCGTCTGCCGGGTTGAAGGGACCGAAGGTAAACCACCGCTCGTCAAGCTTGTTATCCATCCCGAATGTGCGTGTTGCGAGGAGGGTACCGCTTTTGTAATTACCAGTCGGTGAGATCCCGTTGGCTTCCGGATGGGTGTAGCAACCCTTGCCTCCGTAGATGGAGTAGACCATACGGGTGTTCCAGAAGTTGTTGAGTTCATCAGTCTTCCCGCCTATGTCAGGGTCGTACACCCTGATGTAGAATGGGTCCTTATAGTCTTTCGGTATTGCGAAGAAGAAAGTCTGGGAAAAGTCGTCATCGCCCCATGATGTTATTCCTCCGTCCTTTCCGAAGGTCATCAGGAATGGTATATTCTCATCCGGGCCCGGTACTTCCTGGGCTTTCAAACCTGCCGGCACTGTGCTGAGACAAAGTACAAAAAGCGGCAATATAAATCGGGTAACTCTCATCTTC
>JAKAXP010000175.1 GCA_021816545.1 Bacteroidota bacterium | reverse complement strand
ATGCCAATATAGATCATTGACAGGTACTGCTTCGGGATAGGGGAGTGGCGAAGGGTGATGCCCATGGCCACCATTATAATGATAATGAAATAACTCTTCCATGATATGAACGAGAAGGCACAGGGCCGGTCAGGCAGTTTTGAAATGCGCCCGAGATTCTTGTCCACAATCCTCAGGAAACCGAAGTGATGAATTATCAGTGCGGCCAGAATGCCTGATGCTGCAAAGATCCAGGCATGACCCTTATATGCCGAGAGCCAGCCATAGGCCATGGAAGAGAGCATTATTCCCACACCGCACCACATTATCCCTGCTATAAGGAATAATGCCTTCCTTGGAACCTTTGGCTTGTACTTCTCCTTGAAAGGGGACATTAATCGTGCATAAAACTTCGGCAGCAAATTTCAGCTTTTATTCCGGTCAATCCAACAGCGCCTTTTTTTAATTTCTCCTGCAAGCCGCCTTCTGCCACTGCGTTTTTCCGCGCCTTGAGCCCCCGAGCGCCCGCTGACGGACCAGAACTTTGGATCCCTGTCCGCCCGCTGGCGGACCAGACCTCCATGCTCATGCCTGACCACCGGAGGATGAGAGCTTCGGACCCCTGTCCGCCCGCCAGAGGATCAGACCTCTACTCCCTCTTAAGCGCATTCACCGGGTTGGTTCCCGCAGCCCTGTAGGAGACAAGGCTGGTGGTGATGAAGGCTATCGCAAGAGTTATGATAAGTGATACCACAAACGGCACCACTGTTGCCGCCACGAAGGGACTCAGCCCGAAATCCATCCTGTATGCAAAGCCCTGCAGCCACTTATCCATGAAGTAGTAGGCAACCGGCCATGATATGATATTGGAAACCAGTACAAGGATCAGGAAATCCCTGTTGAGGAGCACCACAACCTGGTTAACCCCTGCACCCATAATCTTGCGTATGCCTATCTCCTTCGACCGTTGCTCGGTCACATATGATGTAAGTCCAAGCAGCCCGAGGCAGGCAATGAATATCGTCAGTATTGAGAAGATATTGAAGAGGGAGTTCAGCTTGTTCTCAGCCGTGTACATCTCATCAAGCTTGTCAGAGAAGAAGAAATAGTTGAAAGGCAGGTTATAACCCATCTCAGACATTTTCTTTGAGACGAAATCGACTGTTGACGGTATGTTGTCACCGGATATCCTTACGTAGAAGTTCTGATTCGGATTCGCGCTTACTATGAAGATGAAAGGCTCTATCTTATTATGTATTGATGAGAAATGGAAATCCTTCACAACACCTATGACCTCCCCGTCGCGGGCAGCCTGCCCGGTATTTGGATTGAGGCCGAACCTGACCCTTTTGCCGATGGGATTATCTCCCCATCCGAATGCCTTGACCGCTTCTTCATTGACTATGAAAGCCTGGGTCAGGTCTGCAGGCCGTTCCCTGTCGAAGTTCCTGCCCTGCAGCATCTTTATCCCCATCACATCAATGAACTCATGGTCTACTATTGAGAAACTTATTGCAAGTTCAACCATCCCCTCTTCCTTCTCAACCTGGAAGACCACCTTGCTTGCCATTAGCGGCGGGACAAGCGCCGATGATGCAACTCCGCGGACTGAAGGATTCTCTATCAGCGCATTCTTGAATGGCTGCAATTGCCTGTTTATGAAGGCTGTGTCCCTCATCGGGATGATCATCACGTTCTCCTTCTCAAGGCCGAGATCCTTTTTCTGAATGTAGTTCTGCTGTCTTGAAACAACAATAGTGCATATGATCAGTGCTCCGGCAACAGCAAACTGGAATACCACCAGTATCTTTCGCATAAGCCCTTTCCCGTGCCGTGGGTTGCCGTTGCTCTTGAGAACCTGCACCGGCATGAAGGAGGAAAGGTAGAATGACGGGTAGCTGCCTGATATCAGTCCCACCGCAACGGTGATTGCCAGTACCATCAGCAATGTCACCGGGCTGAACAGCTCGCCCAGCGAGATAGCCTTTCCGGTAAGGGTGTTGAAGTAGGGGAGGCTCAGCACTGTTATTGCCAGTGCGAGGACAAGCGCAAGCACAACCAGGACCATTGACTCGCTCAGGAATTGTCTTATCAGCGCACCTTTGCCGGCGCCGATAACCTTTCGCATCCCTACCTCCTTTGCCCTGTTCACTGACCTGGCCGTTGCCATGTTCATATAGTTAAGGCTCGCTATCAGGATCATGAAGATGCCAACCAGCGAGAAGATGATTATGTAGCTGAAATTGCCCACAGGAAGGTCGAACTCGAGCCCCGGGTTATAATGTACCTTGTCAATGCGGGTGGCTCTCAGCATGAACGAGGCGTTTATCTGGTTTCCCAGCGCACTCATGTACTTTTCATAGAACTCAGGGAACTTGCCCAGAAGGGTCTGTATATCAGCATTCTTGTGAAGCTTGATATAGGCAAATGCCGAAATATTCCAGAAGGCAGGGGCTGCCCTGGAGTTGAAGTTGTCCACCCCCACGAGCTGCACAATGGTTGCCATGGAAAGAAGGCAATCGAACTTAAGGTGAGAGTTTGACGGGACATCCTCTATGACACCTGTCACCCTGAAATTGCCGAAGTTGCTTGATTTCAGCTCTTCGCCCATCGGGTTTTTCTTTCCGAAATACTTAGATGCGAAGCTTTCTGTGATCACAATTGTGTTGGGTTCGGCAAGGGCTCCCTCCGGCGATCCGAGCACAAATTTGTAATTGAAGATGTCAAAGACAGTGGAATCGGTGAAATAGATGTTGTCTTCAAAGAATTTAAGGTCACCGTACTCAAACAGCACATCATTGATCCCGAACCCGGCGAAACGGGCATATGTCTCTATGTCAGGATACTCATCCTTGAGGGTGGGAGCCATGGGCATGGGCACCAACCCTGCCACCGTGTTCTTGCCCGAGATGTTGAAGTCGCTCTCCAGACGATAAATCCGCTGATAGTCCGGACTGTGCCGGTCAAATGTAAGCTCATCCCTTACATACAGCAGGATAAGTATTGCACAAGCGATGCCTATGGCGGGGCCGATAACATTCAGAACAGAGTAGAATTTGTTCTTTACGATGTTACGCCAGGCGGTGAGAAGGTAGCTTTTTATCATAGGGGAAGTGTTTAATAAATAGACGACTCTTCCCGGTCAGTGTTGCAGATTTTTCCGATTATTTATGAATAAAATGTCAAAATATAAGACACCCGGGCAGATCAGCCGGGAAAATGAAAGTCAGAACAGGTGAGGAGTCAGTATTTCCTCAGCCCTGCCAGCTCAGCAATTGTTCTTATCCATAAAGTGCTGGAATTCAAGCTACCGGCAACTGTAAGCTCTTCTCCGCCCGCACTTTCAAACAGGCTCTTATATTCATGGCCAAGCTCAATCACAGTCTCAAGACAGTCGGCTGTAAACGAAGGAGCTGCAACCAGCACCCTCCTCTTCCCGGCGGTAGCGAGTTGCAGCAGCGCCCGGTCAGTGAATGGGGAGAGCCACTTCCCTGTCAGCCTCGACTGGAAGGCAGTTGAGTATGTACCTTCCTTCAGCCCCAGCCTGGTGGCGATGAGGCGGGTGGTTTCGTAACATGCAGCCCTGTAACAGAATTTTCCGTGCTCAGGCATTTTTTCGGTGCAGTTGCACGTCCCGCACGGCACCTCCGGATGGACTTTCTGAACCTGCCTCAATGGAAGGCTGTGATACGAAAATAGAAGGTGGTCATGGCCGGACGGATCATAACGAAGGATGTTTTCAGCCCAGGCTTCAATAAACGGGGATTCATGATAATACTGATTTATGAACCTGAGTGGCGGCACTACATTCATTTTGCCTGCCATCTTCATCACCAGCTCATGGACTGAACCGGTTGTGGATGAGGCATAGTGGGGGTACAGCGGAAATATGACTATCTCATCATAGCCTCTGTCTGCTACTTCCCTGAGAACATCAGCAAGCGACGGTTTCCCGTATCGCATGGCGCCGGAGACCTCACAGCTCTCACCGGTTTCTTCCTGCAGCCCCGCCACAAGTTCTTCAAGATTGACAAGCAGGGGAGAGCCTTCATCAGTCCACAGCTGCCTGTAGAGGGCTGCAGACCGAGGTGCCCTGAACGGAATAATAATCAGATTTACAAGGATCTTGCGGGCCAGCCATGGAATATCAATCACCCTGGCGTCATTGAGAAATTGTGAGAGGAACCTCCGCACGTCCGCAACGGCCGGTGAATCAGGGGTGCCCGTGTTTACAAGTATAAGTGCCTTCCTGCCTTTCATCTGCCTGTTAGCATTGATTCATATTTTTGGCCCGGTAAATGATACTCGTACCGAAGCTGATTTCTGCTCCATTCTCATAGTGCCAGCCGGTCTGCTATGTTCTTTGCCTGCTTCACCCTGTCAGCCATCCCGATGCCGTCCCTGATATTCCCTGCCAGAATCAGACCCGGGTATTTCTGCTCAAGTCTCCTGATGCACTCGAGACGCTCCCCGGTAGTAACCTCATACTGCGGTATCGCCTTTTCATACCTGAAAACCTTCAGCAGGTCGGGCTGCCCGTTCTCATTCAGTGTATTCCGTATCTCCTCAAGGGCAATATGCGATATTTCCTCATCGGTCTTCCAGATCAGTTCCCTGTTTCTTGTTCCACCCAGGAAAACTGACAGCAGCGCTCCCCCCTCAGGCGCCCTTCCCTCAAAGATAGCCGAAGGAAAGAGGATTCCGAGAATCTGTCTTTTCTCCAGGGATGGAACAAGCCCTCCGAAGGCATCCAGCGGAAGTCCTTTCCACTCTTTGTATCCCACAGCCACCTGTGCTACCCTGGCATATTGCAGTGCAGTTACAGGGGCCAACTCCCCCGACGGGATGAAGGTCAGTATCTCCGGCAGTGCGAAACCTCCTGCCGTGGTTATGAAGGTTGTGCATTCAAATGGATGCGACACCCCGGAATAAGTCACTGAGAAACCGGATCCGGACCGGGAGGCTTTCAGGAGATCGG
>JAKAXP010000174.1 GCA_021816545.1 Bacteroidota bacterium | reverse complement strand
GGAACGGCCCGTGGAAAGATTATTCAGCAGACGGCATTCTGATTGCAGAGGGCAATTACACTTCAAACCGGAGAACGGGAGCCTGGAAATTCTACAACAGTTCCGGCAGGCTTGAGCAGGCAGGCTCTTACAGCAACGGCCGCATCGACGGAACATGGCGATGGTATTATCCTGAAGGTGAGTTGCTTCGCGAAGAAGACTACTACCAGGGAAAAAGAGACGGAAACTACACTGAATATACACGCACAGGAGAAATTATTGCCCAGGGGACTTATACCGACGGAGAAAGAAACGGACTGTGGAAGATAACCACAGGAGACAATACCGAAGAGGGAGAATACCTGCTTGGATTGCCTGACGGCGAATGGAAGTCATACTATCCTGACGGGAAGCTCAGGTTCAGGGGTGAATACAGGCAGGGAAACCCGGAAGGCCATCATATACTTTACTATGAAAACGGCAGAACCAGGGAGGACAGGTATTACAGGAACGGCTTCCGCACGAAGACCTGGAAAAAGTACGATGAGCTTGGTGAGGTGATTCTGACGATTACCTATCGGGACGATGTGGAAACAAGCATAAACGGAGTGCCCGTCAATCTTCCGGAAAGCAGTGTAAAGCGAATCAGGTAGTCATTTGATGGAAGAACAGTTCAACCTGAGAAAGGAGATAACCCTGGCGGGAGACGCAGAACTTGAGAAGCAGCTGCGCCCGCTTACTTTTTCAGATTTCAAGGGACAGCAACGGATAACGGACAACCTTAGCGTATTTGTTACCGCTGCACTTCAACGCGGAGAGGCCCTAGACCACGTGCTGCTGCATGGCCCTCCCGGTCTTGGAAAGACTACCCTCGCAGCCATAATCTCCAATGAACTGAAGGTAAAACTGAAGATCACCTCGGGCCCTGTCCTGGACAAGCCGGGTGATCTTGCCGGTCTGCTCACAAGCCTCGACGAAGGGGATGTACTCTTCATAGACGAAATCCATCGCCTCAGTCCCGTGGTGGAGGAATATCTGTACTCTGCCATGGAGGACTACCAGATAGACATAATGATTGACAAGGGTCCGGGAGCGAGGTCTGTTCAGCTGAAACTGAATCCTTTCACTCTTATTGGTGCCACAACCCGGTCCGGCCTTCTTACCAGCCCGCTTCGCGCCCGCTTCGGCATAAAGTTCCACCTTGAATACTATGACACCCCGGTTCTCAAGGGAATTGTCAAACGGTCAGCGTCAATTCTGAATGTCTCAATAAATGAGAGCGCAGCTGCAGAGATAGCATCAAGAAGCCGCGGTACGCCAAGGATTGCAAATGCCCTTCTGAGAAGGGTAAGGGATTTTGCACAGGTAAAGGGAACCGGGGCAATTGACCTTGAAATAACACGGTATTCACTCGAAGCACTGAATATTGACAAGCATGGTCTTGACGAGATGGATAACCGTATACTCCGGACAATAATTGACAAATTCCGTGGCGGACCGGTGGGACTGAACAACGTGGCCACTGCAGTGGGAGAGGAGAGCGGCACCATTGAGGAGGTGTATGAGCCGTTCCTGATAAAGGAGGGTTATATAAAACGGACACCGCGAGGCCGCGAAGCCACAGAACTGGCATACCGTCACCTTGGTATTGTAAGGGGAAGGGAAGACACGCTTTTCTGACCAGTGTCAGGAGCTTATCTTTTCGAGGCCTTTCTGATCTATTATCCTGATTTTCCGCCCGTTAAGCTCGATCAGGCGATCGCTCTTGAATTCCGAAAGAAGCCGTATTACTGATTCAGTGGCTGTTCCCACTATGTTGGCAAGCTCTTCGCGTGTGAGAGAGATCCGCAGGTATTTCTGCTCATCAAGACCGAAGTCATGCACAAGACTCAGCAGCACCTCGGCAACCCGCTCCCTTACCGTCTTCTGGGCAATGTCAGTGATGTATGAGTTTGCCTCGGCAAGCTCATGGCATGTAAGCTTCACAACCTCAAAGGCAAAAGCCGGGTTGGTCTTTACGAACTGTATAAGCAGCTCTGAGGGGATGAAGCACACCTGGCAGTCCTCTATAACCTTTGCCGAGGTGCATGCAGGCTCATTGCTGAGCACTGACCTGTATGCGATAATTTCACCCTTTCGTGCAAAGCGGATAATCTGCTCCTTGCCGTCAACACCGGTCTTGAAAACCTTGATTATTCCTGAATTGATGCAATAGAACCCGCTTATACGGTTACCTTCATGATAAAGAATATCGCCTCTCTTGTAACGCCTGAAATCCTTTTCGAAATTCAGCCTGTCGGTCTCATCGCGTGTCAGGAAACGGAAAACCGAACTCGTTTCAAAAGCACATTTGTCACAGAATGATATTGTATAGTCATGCTGTTTCATAAATCATCTGTTAGGACCCCAAAGGTGGCTATTAATTCCTTAATATCATAAAATTTCCGTCCGGAACTGGTTCAGGAATCTTATGTCGTTTTCAAAATAAAGCCTCAGGTCATTTACCCCGTATTTCAGCATGGTTGCCCTCTCTATTCCCATCCCGAAGGCATAACCGGTATATTTCACTGGATCAATGCCGCAGGCCTCCAGAACGTTCGGATCAACCATACCGCAGCCAAGCAGCTCAAGCCAGCCCGTTCCCTTGCACACATTGCATCCCTTTCCGCCGCATATATTGCAGCTTATGTCCATCTCAGCCGATGGTTCTGTAAATGGGAAGAATGAAGGCCTCAATCTTATTCGCACATCCTTGCCGAAAAGCTCGGTTGCAAAATAGAGCAGCGTCTGTTTCAGGTCGGCAAATGATACATTTTCAGCTACATACAAGCCCTCCACCTGGTGGAATATGCAATGGGCTCTTGCAGAAACGGCCTCATTGCGGAAAACCCTTCCCGGGGAAATGGTGCGGATTGGCGGTTTCTCGTTTTCCATCACCCTTACCTGCACTGAGGAGGTATGGGTTCTCAGCAGAACATCATGCGGATCAGATTCAGTGCCAGATTTCTTTTCAATGAAGAAGGTGTCCTGCATGTCACGCGCAGGGTGGTCACTTGCAAAGTTGAGCATAGTGAAGACATGGTTGTCATCCTCTATCTCGGGGCCCTCTGAAACCGTAAATCCTATGCGGCTGAAAATATCAATGATCTCATTTCTTACAATGGATATGGGATGACGGGTTCCCTCAGCGAAAGGATATGCAGGCATTGTAAGATCGACAGACGACTGAACCATTTCGGTCATCGAAAGGCGTTCCTTGTTCCCGCTGTATTTTTCAGCTGCAAACTGTTTCAGGTCATTGAGAAGCTGCCCCGTATCCCTCTTTGCCTCTGGCGGAACATTCCTGAATCCGTCAAAAAGGACCGATATCTGGCCTTTCTTGCTCAGGTAAGCAATTCTGAACTGTTCAAGTGAATCCTCGCCGTCAATCAGATAATCTTCAATCTCCTTCTTTAGCTCTGCAATCCTGTCCTTCATCACTCTGTCAAATGTTATTTAATGATTTTTACTTTCAGGATCCTGATATCCTGCACGGGTTTGTCGGTAAGGTCAGTTGCTGTACCGGCAATTTTGTCAACAACATCCATTCCCTCAAGCACTTCACCGAAGACTGTATAAGCGCCGTCGAGAAAGGGAGTACCGCCGTCTGTCTTATAGACGTTTTTGCGGTGTTCCGGCATGACATACGGGCCTGCCTCTTCCATTGCTTCATACGCCTTTATAATGGCATTTTGCTGTATTTCGTCCTCTGACACCGGCGTGCCGGCCTGTTCTGCTTCACGACGGAGATCAGTAAGCGCCTTGTTATAGAGATATTGCCTGCGGTTGTACTCTATACGCTGGATTGTCCCTGCAAGGTCTTCGTCGTTGTATACCTTTCCCTGTACGATGTAAAACTGTGTACCTGAGGAGTTTCTTTCCGGATTGACATCGTCGCCCATTCGGGCTGCTGCAACTGCACCCCTTTTATGAAAGAGAGTGTCATTGATCTCTGCCGGTATTGTATAGTCTTCAGGAATAAGTGCTGTATCCTGTCGTGTTGCTCCGTCGCCGGTCTGGATCATGAAGTTCTTGATGACCCGGTGAAACGTTACACCGTCATAGAAGCCGGTCTCGGCCAGCTTGATGAAATTGTCACGATGCAACGGGGTGAGATCAGAAAGTGATATAAGAATGTCTCCTTCGGTGGTTTTAATCAGTGCGCGGGCCCCTTTTTTACCGTCAGAATTACAGCCGGCAATGAGCATTATCGCAGCCAGCGACAGCATGATGCGGAATGAAGTCCTCATTTTCTTTCAGTTTACGATTGACAAAGATATATATTTGCAGTAAGAGTTAAGCATGAACGATATACGCAAACTTGCGGGCCAGACAGTCGTTTACGGATTCGGCACTGTGGTTCCGCGATTTCTGAATTATGCGCTCCTTACGCCGTTTTATACACGCATTCTTGGCCTGGAGCAATACGGTATAGTGACGGAACTGTATGCGTGGATGGTCCTCGCCCTGGTCATCCTGACCTACGGCATGGAGACAACCTATTTCAGGTATGCAGGCAAAAAGGCCCCCGCCGAAGAAGTTTACGGCACCGCACTGATAAGCCTCCTGACCACATCTGTATTCTTTATACTTGTCATTTCAGTGTTCATTACCCCTGTTTCGGGGTTCCTGGGTTATAAGGCATACCCGGAATATATAAGGATGTTTGCCTGGATTGTAGCTATTGACGCATTCTCGGCGATTCCATTTGCATGGCTCCGGAACAACAACAGGCCCATGGTCTTCAGCGCACTGAAGATCATAAATGTAGTTGTGACAATGATCATTGCCTTTTTCTTCCTCTGGGCCGCTCCCTCACTTGCGGAAAAGGGAAACACCTGGATTTACAAAATATGGAACCCGGAATTCCAGGTGGGATATGTCTTTGTGGCCAACCTGGCCGGATCTGCAGTTACTCTTTTATGCCTGACACCGTTCATATTCAGGATGAAACCTGTTTT
>JAKAXP010000173.1 GCA_021816545.1 Bacteroidota bacterium | reverse complement strand
TATTCCAAATGCAAAGGAGACGGGGGTTATAAGACTGCTGAATGATTTCGGTCCGCTGGTACTGGAGGCTGCAAGGGAACTGAGCCCTGCCCTGATAGCAAATTATTGCTATGACCTGGCAAGGGAATTCAACCAGTTTTACCATGATTACTCAATACTTGGAGAGGAAGACCGGAACATACGGAACTTCCGGCTGCGGCTGTCGGAACTGACAGGCAGAGTGCTGGAAAAAGGACTCTACCTGCTTGGAATTGAAGCTCCTGAAAGAATGTAAAAACTTTATTATCATATAATTATGTTTGAAAGCCTGAGTGAACGACTTGAACGCTCCTTCAAGATACTGAAGGGAGAAGGAGTAATTTCTGAGATCAATGTTTCCGAGACCCTGAAGGATGTCAGAAGGGCTCTCCTTGATGCTGACGTTAACTTTAAGATAGCCAAGCAGTTTACGGATACTGTCAAGCAAAAGGCGATGGGCCAGAACGTCCTGAAGTCGGTCAAGCCATCACAGATGATGGTCAAGATCGTCCATGACGAGCTTGTTGAGCTGATGGGAGGGGAGAAGAGCGACATCAACATAAAGGCAAACCCGTCAGTAGTGCTTATTGCAGGCCTCCAGGGGAGTGGCAAGACAACTTTCAGCGCAAAGCTTGCGAAGCTCCTGAAGACAAAGAGGGGAAAGCATCCGCTGCTGGTGGCCGGCGACGTCTACAGGCCTGCTGCAATTGAGCAGCTGAAGGTGCTGGGCACGCAGATAGAGGTTCCTGTTTATACAGAAGAGGGGAGCCTGAATCCGGTTGAGATTGCGAAGAATGCAATAAGGGAAGCGAAGAAGAACGGGCATGACCTTGTCATCATCGATACTGCCGGCCGACTGGCGGTGGATGAGGAGATGATGAACGAGATTGCTGCCGTAAAGAATGCCGTGACACCTCACGAGACTCTTTTCGTTGTCGATTCAATGACCGGTCAGGATGCGGTGAACACTGCCTTTGAGTTCAACGAGCGGATTGATTATGACGGAGTTGTCCTCACCAAGCTTGACGGTGACACCAGGGGTGGTGCCGCCCTCTCAATAAGGGCTGTGGTTAACAAGCCTGTCAAGTTCGTCAGCATGGGTGAAAAGATGGATGCAATTGACATCTTCTATCCAGAGAGGATGGCTGACAGGATACTTGGCATGGGCGACATCGTCAGCCTGGTTGAGAAGGCACAGGAACAGTATGATGAGGAGGAGGCCCGCAAGCTTCAGAAGAGGATCGCGAAGGATCAGTTTGACTTCAATGACTTCATCTCACAGATACAGCAGATCAAGAAGATGGGTAACATGAAGGATCTGATGGGGATGATCCCCGGTGTGAGCAAGGCTATCAAGAACCTTGACATTGATGACAACGCCTTCAAGGGCATTGAAGCTATTATCTCAAGCATGACACCTGCAGAGAGAACGAATCCGGTCCTGCTCAACGGCAGCCGAAGGAAGAGGATTGCTGAGGGAAGCGGTACAACGGTGATGGAGGTGAACAGGCTCCTCAAACAGTTTGATGAGACAAGGAAGATAATGAAGATGGTTGCCAAGGGGGGAGACTTGTCTAAGATGGCTGTCAAGAGACGGTAAGAAGTAAGACGGCAGTACCAGTTGGCAGTTGGCAGTTTGAGACGCCGAGGGAGGCGAAGTCCTGTATCCTTCGGCTGGCGGATCTGTACGGCACTGGTGAAATTTGAAAATCTTAGATATGAACATCATTGACGGAAAAAAGACAGCGGCTGAGATCAGGAATGAGATAGCCGTGGCGGTTACAGAAATGAAAAACCGCGGTCAGCGGGTGCCCCACCTTGCAGCCATTCTCGTCGGAAACGACGGTGGCAGTGAGACTTACGTCTCCCACAAGGTAAAGGACTGCGAGGAAGTTGGCATCAGGTCAACTCTGATCAGGATGCCGGCAACTGTGAGTGAGGACGAATTGCTCGGAAAGGTCAGGGAACTGAATCTTGACCCGGAGCTCGACGGACTGATAGTGCAGCTTCCCCTGCCTGACCACATCTCTGAAAGCAAGGTCATTGAGACAATCACCCCGGAGAAGGATGTTGACGGATTTCACCCTGTAAACGTCGGCCGCATGGCTGCAGGACTACCCTCGTTCGTTTCAGCCACGCCTGCAGGTATTATGGAACTGCTTAAAAGGTACAATATACCCCTCAGGGGAGCTGAATGTGTCGTGGTAGGCAGGAGCAACATCGTCGGCCGTCCGGTGAGCATTCTTATGTCTCAGAAGGGTGCCGATGCTACAGTGACTGTTGTACACAGCCGTACCCGTAACATAGCCGAAACTGTAAGGAGAGCTGACATTATAATTGCGGCGATAGGTCAGCCCGGATTCATCACCGCTGACATGGTAAAGGAGGGGGCGGTTGTCATCGATGTGGGCACAACCAGGGTCGATGCACCGGATACCAAGGCAGGATGGCGGCTTAAGGGGGATGTTGATTTTGAGAATGTGGCTCCGAAATGTTCCTGGATCACCCCCGTTCCGGGAGGTGTCGGCCCCATGACAAGGGTATCGCTGTTGCTGAATACATTAAAGGCCTGTGAAAGGTAAGTTTTACCGCGAACGCTCCGGTAAGGACTGAAGCATTTCCTCTCCGGCCCCTGTGGCAATCAGGATCTCATCTAGGCTGGTCTATCCCCGTAAAATAGAGGTCATACCCTCCCTTTCCGCCCGGTCTGTCAGAAGAAAATACCAGGAAGAAATTTTCAAATTTGAGGTCTGTGCCCAGCACAGGCCTGTACTCATTTGATTCGGTGTTGATTCCCGGACCCATGTTTACAGGTGAACTCCATTTTCCGTTCCGGAAGACCGAGTAATAAAGATCGAAACCACCCTGCCCTCCGGGCATGTCTGAGGTGAATACCATGTATCTTCCCCGCAGGAAGGGACATTTGTCGTCATAGTCACTGTTTATGCTGTCAGCAGGTGCAGGTGCGGCCGGAGGGGAGACGAACCATTCATCGAGAGTCTGCCCTGATGGCCTGCGCAGCATGTAAATGTCAAAATCTCCGTCCCTGTCAGAGCAGAACACAGCAGTGTCAAGCGTTGTGCCAAGCGACAGGTAAGCGTCATCATATGCACTGTTGAAAACGGTTGCCGGTGCCGGTCCCTTTATAACAGGAGGTGCTGTGTAAATAGGGATGTAACTGCCGCATACAATATCCAGTCCGTTACCTGGTGTCTGGGTGGCAACAGCCATGTATTCCAGCCCGTTGCGGCTGTTGAAGAAGCGGTATGGCCCGAACTGGTCGCCCGCGTCATTGAATGCCGAGGTGAGCCTGTCGAGGAAAGAGTCTGAACTCATATCAGAATCAATCTGGAAATAGCCTGTTGTCTGGCCGAATGAATACCAGATCATACCGTGGGTCAGGTCAAACTCTCCTCCGTTGCTCTGCCTGTTCGATGAAAAGACAAGCGGCCGGCCGGCAGTGATCCTCGCCGCCTCAATGTCAGTATTGTAATCGTCATACTGCGTATTGAGCCCTTCAAGAACTATCACCGAATCCGGAAAGATACCCAGCTCATAATTTATCTTCAAAGGCTCCTCGCGGCAACCGGTAATGAACGGTAATGCCAAAAGGACTGTGAATAAACACAATAACCTGTAGCTGGCCATGACAGTCGTTTATTAGATAACGGAACCGCAGGATCTTTAATATGATTTTCCTAAAAAAAAACCGGACCAGGGGCCCGGTTTCAGAAGGTAGAATTCAGGTTAATTCTAGGGTAATATTTGGTTTGAGGGTAAGCTTCTGAACTCAATTGTAAGATGAAATAGTGCCCTGATAGGTTGCGTCAGCAGAAAAAAAAATTTACAATTGACTGTTTATCATGTTTATAAAAACGGACCCCTGTTGATAATTGATAACCGTCCGGGATCGATCGAATCATTTATATGTTAAATTTGCAGAATATTTTTCGGGGAGATGGAAGAAGAGAAATACGGTTTTGTTCATGACAGTGAGGTGGAAGAGGTGATTCTCCGGTTTGAGAAAATGCGGAAGAACAAGGAGACCTGTTATTTCGATGTCAATGAGTTTGAGGCTATTATAGACTATTACCTGGAAGGTAACAATCCTGTTCATGCATTTGAGGCAACCTCACTTGCGTGTGAATTGCATCCCAACTCGGTACCGATTCTGATAAGGAAAGCCCGCGTTCTCCTTGAAAAGGGAAGAGCCACGGAGGCGCTTACAATATCAAAGCGGCTCGAAAACATTGAGCCAGGCAACTGCGACATTTACCTGTGCAAGGCAACTGCCCTGGCAATGCTGGGTGACATCACCGGAGCCAGAAAGGTATTCGATTTCGCACTTGAGACTGACCAGGAAGACCAGGAATCGATCCTTTACAGCATCACATCGGTGCTTCAGAACCTGAATTATCATGAGGAGATGATTCCTTATCTCCATACGCTTGCAGAGCTCGAACCCGATTTCCCGGCCCACCTATATGACCTTGCATATGCCTATGACAAGAAAGGTGACCACCGGACAAGCATTAAGTATTACACGTCATACCTTGAAGAGGATCCCTTCTCTGACAGCGCATGGTATAATCTTGGGATAATTTACAATAAAACAGGGGACTACGGTAAGTCTTTAGAGGCCTATGACTATGCCCTGGCTCTGAACCCCGAGAATACATTTGCCCTCTTCAACAAGGCTAACATCCTGAGCAACCTCGAAAAGTACAGTGAGGCAATGGATGTTTACCGTGAGTTTGTGGAAGAGGAGCCTGACAGTCTGGAAGGTCTCACATATCTCGCCGAGTGCTATGACAAGACCGGTGATGAGGAAATGGCGCGCAAATACTATACTGAAGCCATAGATATTACTCCTGACTTCCCCGATCCTTGGTATGGACTGGGACTCCTTTCTCTCTCCCGCAGCAGACCTGCAGAAAGTATTGTTCCTCTTAAAAAGGCCATTGAGCTCGACC
>JAKAXP010000172.1 GCA_021816545.1 Bacteroidota bacterium | reverse complement strand
ATGAGGTAGCCGCATGGCCGGTGATAAGTTTCATCTACAGTCCCCGCTACGTCATCTGGCGCTCCAACTGGTACTGGGGATACTACCCGGCCTACTACAGTCCCTGGAGACCCTTCTACTGGCACGCCTACTACGGTTACCACTCACACTGGTACCCCACATACTACTCATATTACCGCCACTGGAATCAGCCGAGGTGGCATCACTACCACGACTACTACTACACCAGTGTAAGGGCCTACTCCCCGAATGTATCACACAGGATCACCGAGGGTACCTACAGGCAGACCTACTCGAGGCCTGATACCAGGAGAGACGGGGATGCACTCTATGCAAGTACCCAGGACACCCGGGGAAGGTCAGCCGGCAGTCAGTCATCAGCAGTCGGCAGCGACAGGAGAAACTCTTCAGCCACTGGCACCAGGTCATCCGCCTCCGTGCAGTCGAGGGGTGAGTCCAGTCCTGCAGCAAGGGATCGCAGGAACGAATCAACCCCTGCTGCCACACAGGGTAACAACGGCCGCAGGGTATCCACCGGTCCTGTAAAGAGCACACCAGCCTCCAACGGGAGGAGCGGCTCGACCGGCACGGCAAGGACATCGCAGCCTCCTTCTGGCAGTCGGCAATCGGCAGTCGGCAGTCGGCAGTCTGAGGCTGCACCCCAGGGGCAGACTCAGTCACGCACACGCAGTGCCGGGACAACTGTGCAGACAGCTCCTTCCAGGGAATCAGTATCTCAGAGGTCATCCGCTCCGGCAGCCAGAACCCAGAGCAGCAGCAATCGCAGCAGCAGCGGAACTGTCTCAAGCCGCAGCAATAACAGCACCAGCAGCAGTGCACCTGCAGCCAGGACTCAGAGCAGCAGCAGTCGCAGCAGCAGTGCACCTGCAGCCAGGACTCAGAGCAGCAGCAGCCGCAGCAGCAGTGCTCCAGCAGCCAGGTCACAGAGCAGCAGCAGTCGCAGCAGCAGCGCATCGGCAGCCAGGACTCAGAGCAGCAGCAGTCGCAGCAGCGGAACTGTCTCAAGCCGCAGCAACAGCAGCAGCAACAGCGGAACCTCTTCAAAGAGCAGCAGCAGGAACAGCAGCAGCTCGAAGGGATCTGACGAGAACAGGAGCTCACGCAGATAACTATAAGGAACACAGGGCCGCATGCCCGGTGCATGAGTTATAACAGCAGGCGCAGGGAAACACTCCCTGCGCCTTTCTTTTGTAATCCCGTTATCTGAAGACCAGACCTACCTCTCGGATCCGAGAAGGGTGATCAGGATGACTCCGCCGGCACCCCTCGATCCGTAAATCGATGCGTCAGATCCCTTGAGAACACTTATTGACTTCACCTGCCGGGGCGAGATGTTGTCTATGGAATTGACTACCACTCCGTCAACTACAAATAACGGATCAGTGCTCAGGTTTATCGAGTTCACTCCCCTGATTGTGATCTTGTTTCCGTTTACCTGCACCCCGGGAACCTTTCCCTGGATCATATCGTAAATATTCGTGTATGATGAGTTGGCTTCATCCTGCCCGTCAATGAATCCCACGTCAGTTGTCAGGTCCTTCCTCCTCTTGGTGCCATACCCTATATCAATCCTCCTTTCGCCTTCAGGCGTCTCCGGCGTGAAATTCAGCAGGCCCGTCCTGCCATCCAGCACAAGGTTCACCACCCCACTGCCATCCCAAACCGTGGCAACTGAGCCCATATTATAGGTAAAGGCCCCGATACTCTTAACCTCAGGCTTCAGCTTAAGCTTGAAGGCGCCATCCCTGTTTGTTGTCAGCCCCGTACTGACACCGTCAACCACCATCAGGACACCGCTGACAGGTATCATGGCCGTGTCAGTTACCGTACCGGTTACGGTTACAGGCTTGCTGCGCTTTTGTCCCGACACATTAACTGCTGTCAGGACAGCTATCAGGATCAGTAGTAAAGTTTTTGCTTTCATCTTCCTCTTTTTTGCTTCACGCAAGTTAAGAAAAAGGGTGACACAATTCAAACTGCCACCCGGCATCCGGGCATTACATTTAGACGTGCCATACACGTGCGCTCATGTCACTCTTTTTTACTAATTTTGCTGCCCTTCGAAACAACAGTATTACTCTGAATTATATGACATTTGACGAGCTTGACCTGGACCCTGAAATTCTGGATGCAATTGAATACATGGGCTTCAGGGAGACCACACCTGTACAGGAGAAAGCAATCCCGGTGATCCTTCAGGGGCATGACCTTATCGCATGTGCCCAGACCGGCACCGGGAAGACGGCAGCTTACCTCCTGCCTGTTCTTAACGACATAACATACCACCGCCCCGCGCATACTCACACCCTTGTGCTTGTTCCGACCCGGGAGCTGGCGCTGCAGATAGACCAGCAGATACAGGGGCTGGCCTATACCCTGAATGTGACCTCACTGGCCGTTTACGGAGGCGGAGAAGGAAGCGCCTGGGACCAGGAGAGACTGGCCCTCACCCGGGGGGCTGACATCATTGTTGCCACACCCGGCAGGCTCATATCCCACCTGAACCTGGGATATGTAAAGTTCAATGATCTTCAGGTCCTGGTCCTTGACGAAGCTGACAGGATGCTTGACATCGGGTTCCATGATGATATAATGAAAATCATCTCATTTCTCCCCAAGAAGCGTCAGACACTTATGTTCAGCGCCACCATGCCTCCGAAGATCAGGTCGCTTTCAAAGCATGTCATGAAGAATCCCGAGGAAATCAGCCTTGAGATGTCAAAACCAGCTGAGGGGGTGCTCCAGGCTGTATACCTGCTTGAGGAGAACCAGAAACTGCCACTGTTAAACAGCCTGCTTGCTGACAAGCCTGAATATCACAGTATACTCATCTTCAGCTCCACCAAGAAGAAGGTGAACGAAATAGTGAGAGGGCTCCGTTCCCGCGATTATGCCGTGGAGGGAATCTCCTCCGACCTTGAGCAGAAACAGAGGGAGGAGACTCTCCTGAGATTCCGTTCGCGCCGGACGCGCGTACTGGTGGCAACCGATGTGCTGAGCAGGGGGATAGACATCAAAGATATCAACCTTGTTGTGAATTTTGACGCACCTTCTGATGCAGAGGATTATGTTCACCGTGTTGGCCGGACTGCCCGTGCTGACACAACCGGGGTGGCAATAACACTTGTCTGCAAGGCTGACATGTTCAAGCTGCAGCGCATTGAAAAGCTGATCGGGTACCAGGTATACCGTGCTCCGCTGCCTGATTTCATCAGTGAATCACACCCGGCAGATACGGGTCACCGCCCCTCGCGTCCCCGTACGGGAAACAGGAAGTTCAGGCGCCACTGATTTTTTCCGGGCAACTCTTATTATCTCAATTGACTCCCTGTAATTTCATATGCTGAAGAGCATTGCTGATTGTGTGATTGTTGTATAACTTTGATTCCGCACTAATCCGGACGACTTATGGGAGCAGATGAAAAATCGATGATCATCATCGGCGCAGGCTTTGCTGGTCTGGCTACCGGCATATACGCCCGCCTCAACGGTTACAAAACCGAAATCTACGAGATGCACAACCTCCCGGGAGGGCTTTGTACCTCCTGGAAGAGAAACGGCTACACATTTGACGCCTGCATCCACTGGCTCGTGGGCTCATCGCCCGAAAGCAACTACAACTCAATCTGGCAGGAAACAGGGGTAGCCCAGGGGAGGGAATTCTTTTACGCCGATGAATACTGCCGGGCAGAGGGGGCCGACGGGCGGACCGTCATCTTCCATGCAGACATTGACAGGCTTGAGAAGCAGCTCCTGGAGCTGGCTCCACAGGACAAGGAACCTGTAATGGATTTCATCAGGGGAATAAAGATGTGTTCGGCATTTGACTTTCCTTCCGACAGGGAACCGCTTTTCACCCGAATCAGGAAGCAGATCGGCACATTCCTGACATTCATGAGATATGGCGGGGAGTTTCGCAGATGGACCAATATAACCGGTGAACAGTTTGCTTCACGCTTCAATGATCCGCTGCTCCGGCAGGCCTTCCGCGAGATCTGGATCCCGGAGTTCTCGATGGTATTCCTGCTCTTCACCTTCGCCTACCTGGCCAAACGGAACGCAGGATACCCGATAGGAGGCTCAAAGCCAATGTCTGAGGCGCTGGAGAAACGCTACAGGGATCTGGGCGGAGTGATACATTATAATAAAAGGGTGGCAAGGATCCTCACTGATGAGGGTCGAGCCACAGGTATAAGGCTGGTAGACGGAACTGAGGTAAGCGCAGCCAGGGTAGTCTCTGCCGCCGACGGTCATGCAACACTGTTTGAGATGCTTGACGGCAAGTTCCTGGACGCAGGAATCATTGAACAATATGACAGCTGGCCTGTGTTTCATTCACTTCTGTTTGTGTCTCTCGGCATAAACAGGAAATTTGACGATGTTCCGAAAAGTGTTTCGGGATTATCCTTTCCGCTTAAGGAACCGGTAATGATTGCCGATAAACTTCGGGACAGACTGCCGGTACACATTTACAACCAGGATCCCACCATGGCACCGGAAGGAAAGACCGCGGTAACAGTTATGCTGGAGTCAGATTATTCCTACTGGAAGCAACTGGCAGAGGACAGGTCGGTTTACGTTCAGAAGAAAGAGGAGACTGCCTGGCAGATCATCCGGCTCCTTGAGCAGCGGTTCCCCGGGATTGCCGGCCAGGTTGAGGTTACTGACGTTGCAACACCTCTAACCTTCGAGAGGTATACCGGCAACTGGAAGGGTTCGTTTGAGGGATGGCTCATCACACCAAAGAATGCCTACACGATGATGAAGCCCATGTCGCAGACCGTTCCCGGTCTGAAGAACTTTTACATGTGCGGACAGTGGGTCGAACCGGGAGGAGGATTGCCCACCTCAATCATGTCTGCCCGCCGCCTGATGAAAAAGATCTGCGGTGAAGACGGTATTCGTTTTTCCGTAAATCACTAGGTTTCAATAGCTTTTATTTGCCTTCCAACCGGACAAGCCCGCCCGGGTAAAGACTTCCGGTGAAAAAAATAAGATCGGA
>JAKAXP010000171.1 GCA_021816545.1 Bacteroidota bacterium | reverse complement strand
CGATCTCTCTGGTTTGGTGAACTTGAGGTTAACGTCTGAGGCTGAGAAATATGGGCTCTCGGATGTCATGGAAAGGAAATCCGGGATAACCCTTTTCAGGTCATTGAGGTTCTTTGCCTGGATGACATACTGCACCGGCAGTCCTCCGCGGCGTGCGCCGAAGGTTTGCTGCTGTGAAACTATTGTCTGTGCTCCGGTATACTGTCTCAGAACAGGGGACAGCGCTGCAGCTATTTCCTGCTGGGAGCGTTTCCTGTCTTTCTGGTCAACGAGCCTCACTCTCATGTTTGCTGAATTGACGCTTCCCATACCCACCATCATCATGATGTTGTCACTTTCAGGTACCTGATCCTTTACCACGGGTGCTATCTGATCCATGTAAGCGGTCATATAGTCATAGGTGGCACCTTCGGGAGCCCTGGCGCTTATGTTTACATAACCGCGGTCTTCCAGCGGTGCCATTTCTGAGGGCAGCAGGGTCCACATCCATGCAATAAGTCCGCCGGCCACCACAATAATAATAAGGGCCCAGTATCTTTTTTTAAGGAATGATGTGATTGCCCTCCTGTAAATGTTGATCATGCCGGAAAAGAAAGGCTCGGTGGCAAGGTAAAAACGGCCTTCCATGGCATTGTGCTTCAGTACCCTGGATGATATCATCGGAGTCAGAGAAAGCGCAAGGAATGCAGAAATGACAACCGCGCCCACGATTACCAGGCTGAACTCCCTGAAGAGCCTGCCGGTGACACCCTGGAGAAAGACGATGGGGAAGAAGACCGAGACCAGTGCAATTGTTGTTGCAATGATCGCGAAATAGATCTCCCTTGACCCTGTAAGCGCTGCTTCCATGGGCTTCATACCGTGCTCTACCTTTGTATATATGTTCTCAACCACAACGATTGCGTCATCAACCACAAGGCCGATTGAAAGCACTATGGCGAACAGTGTCAGGATGTTGATTGTGAACCCGGCAATATACATCACAAAGAATGCCCCGATGAGTGCAACCGGAATTGCAATCACAGGTATAAGGGTGGTCCTCCAGTTGCGGAGGAACACGAAGATGACCAGAACTACCAGCAAAAAGGCAACAAAAATTGTGTTTTTCACCTCCTTGATTGACTCACGGATATAGATTGTATTGTCAAAGAGCACCTCCATTGCTATGTCTTCAGGCAGGTCTTTTTCAAGCTGCTTGAGAAGTATCTTGGCGTTGTCAACGATATCGATATAGTTGGCCCCCGGCTGAGGAACCAGTACCACGTTAACTGAGGGCTTTCCGTTGCTCAGAAGGTGTGACCGGATGTTCTCCGCATCAATCTCTGCAATGCCTATATCGCTGAATTTGACAACCCTGTCACCGTTTTTTGCAATTATGAGGTCATTGAACTCGTCCACAGTGCGAAGCCTTCCCAGCGTTCTGATTGTAAGTTCGGTCTTGTCTCCCTCTATCCTTCCCGAAGGCAGTTCGACGTTCTCCCTGGAGACTGCAGTCCTGACATCGAGCGGTGTGAGGCCGTAGGCAGCCAGCCTGGCCGGATCCATTTTCATCCTGATGGCCAGCTTCTTGGAGCCCCACACACTCACGGCGCTTACGCCGGATATTGTCTGTAGCCTCTCCTTGAAGTTGATCTCGGCATACTGGCTGACATCTATTATTGACCTGGTGTCACTGCGAAGTGTAACGGCAAAGATAGGCTGCGCATCGGCATCAGCTTTCTGGACCACTGGGGGGTCAACATCCTGGGGCAGTTGCCGCATGGCGCCGGAAACCTTGTCGCGGACGTCATTTACCGCCGTTTCCATGTCAACTTCCAGTTTGAACTCGACCGTTATCCTTGATGAACCGTCGCTGCTGGAGCTTGATATTGAGCGGATTCCCTGGACGCTGTTGATAGCTGATTCAAGGGGCTCGGTGATCTGTGTCTCCATGACATCAGAGTTTGCTCCGGGAAATGATGTTGAAACGGTCACGATGGCCGGGTCAACGCTGGGATAATCCCTGACGCCGAGGAATGTGTAACCGATGCCGCCCATGATAAGGATGACAAGGGCCATAACCGTTGCCAGCACCGGTCTTTTTATACTTAATGATGAAAGACTCATTCGGGTCGTATGTTTTTAAAATGGCACATGGTCACCGGCTTATTCCGTGATATTTACCTTTACCGCCATGTTCGGCCTTAGTTGCATCAGCCCGGTGACGAGTACCGTATCGCCTGCTGAGAGCCCTGAGAGAACCTCAATCATCGAAGCGGTTCTTGCCCCGGTGACCACCGGTATAAGGTCAGCCCTGCCGCCCCTTACCACCCAGAGTTTCTTTTCATTCATATCCGGCACGATTGATTCGGTGGGCACCTGTAGTGCGTTTGTCTTCTCATCAGTTATCAGGGTAAGGGAAGCAAACATTCCAGGCACCAGTTTTCCTGACCGGTTGTCGAAGCGTGCCCTCAGGCCTATGGTACGGGTTGTTTCATCAATGCGGTAATCCACGGCATAAACGGTAGCAAAAAACTCATCAGGATATCCGTAGGTCGTGAATGAAATGCGTTTCCCCATAAGGTTCTCGGAAACATATTTCTCCGAGACCGCGAATTCAAGTTTGAGTGTTGACTGATCAACCAGGTGGGCTATCTTAACCTGCGGTGTAACATAGGTTCCCTCGCTGACATACCGGAACCCTATCATGCCGTCAAACGGGGCACGAACCTCGGTTTCGGCTATCCTCACCTTGAGGAGGTTTATGTCAGCCAGTATCACATTATAGTCTGTCTGAAGCTGGTCAAAGGCTTCGCGGCTCACCGCGTCCTTGGAAAGAAGCACCCTCTGGCGCTCCAGCTTTTCCGAGAGCATCTTCTCCTGAATCTCCGAGCGGCGCAACTGTGCCTGCAGGTCATCATCATAGATCTTGACAAGAAGGTCGCCCTTTCTGACCTTGCTTCCTTCCCTGAAGTAAACTGCTGTAACCTTTCCGGAAACCTTGCTGACGATATCAACCTCCTCATTTGCGAGGAGCGATCCGGCTGATCTTATTCCGTTTGTCAGGTATGAGGGCTTTGCGATCCTGCCGGTAACCGGCAGCTGACCCTGTCCTCCCGGGCGTTGTCCCTGACCTTGCTGGCCTCCGGGGCGCTGACCCTGGCCCTGACCCTGAGCTTGCACCTGACCCTGCTGTTGTCCACCCTGTCCTTGTCCCTGTCCCTGTCCTTGTCCCTGTCCCTGTCCCTGTCCCTGTCCCGGTGCTCCCGCCACGGCAACCTGAACAGCATCACCTTTTTTCAGGTCACGGTTGCCCCACAGGCCAAGCCTCGGGCCAGCGAACCATATCAGCAGTATAAGCGGAATGCTGGTCCACAAAGCTATTTTAGTTCCTTTTTTCATCTATCTGTAAAGTATTCAATCTCCTGACCCGCAAAATTAGGAGTTTATTCAAGCCATTATGTTAAAGTATATTAAAACAGGGTCTTCCCCTCAAGGAAAGACACCTCAATAATTAAGAATTATCTCCCGGACCAGGTTCTCCATATAATCGGTTATTGTCCTTGAAGGAACGTTGAAACCGTTGGCGAAGGTGGTAAAGGCGATTTTTCTCCCGCTGTTGGTTATGAAGTAACCTGCAAACGATTTTGCGCTTGTTATCGTGCCGGTTTTGGCCACAACTCTCCCTTTAAACACTTCATCACGGAAATAGTTTTTCATTGTTCCGGAGACGGCCCCTTCCGGCAGGGATGCAATGAATGGCCCGGCACATTCACTGTTGTTCATGTAAACAAGCAGCCTGACAGTCATCAGCGCACTGATGTTGTTGTTGGAGGAGAGCCCCGACCCGTCAAGCATCACAGCCTCATATGGTTCGCAGCCTATTGAGTCGAGCAGGTGCCTGATAACTGCCGACCCGGCGTTGAATGTTCCCTGCCCGAGAACCATATATCCGAGATGTTTTCTGAGAGCCTCGGCGTACATGTTGACGCTTTCATGATTTGTAACGCTGACAATCTCCGCAAGTGTCGGGGAAAGTGTTGTGATAATCCTTTGGCTGAGCGCGGTGTCAAGGGTAACCCTGAGCGCTGAAGGGTTTCCGTCAACGCGTATTCCTGAAGACCTGATTGCGGCATCGAGCTTCCTGACAAGTGCCAGGGGGGGATCAGGGATTGAGGCCCTTAGTGCAAAGCTGCTGTCTGCCGGAACACTTCCTGTAATCCATGCCATGTCAGAGTACGGGGCATTGTAGACATAGCCCCTGTCTGTCCGGCCTGATGATGACAGGTAACTTGTAAGAATTATATCTCTGCCGTAATCCTGTACTGAATCTATCACTGCCTGTTCCCCTTCCTGCCCTCCGGTGATATAAATCCTGTACATGTTGTCATTTATGTTGATATCATACACACCTGCACCGTAGTATTGTCCGAGGTCGCCCCATGCCCATCCCGAAGGTGCAGGGTTGAAATCATAAATTGACTCTGAAGTTGCCACGTGGCCTCTTACCCGTCTTACACCTGCTTCCCTGAGGGCATTTACCCAAGTTCCGGTCACATCACCGTAATGTTCTGCAAAGTATTCAGAACCAAGGGCAGGGTCTCCGCCTCCTTTTATTATCACATCACCGTCAAGAACTCCCCTGCGGGGATTGAAACTGCCTGTTAAATAAAGGGTTGTTTCATACCGGTAATCAGGTCCAAGGTATAGAAGGGCCGCCGATGTCGGATACAGCTTCATCACAGATGCAGAAGCCAGGTTCCGTTCGGCATCATGGCTGTAAATCATCTCACCGGTGACCGCATCGGCAAAACAAATTGACCAGGAAGTCCCAGTCAGAGCGGTATCTGCCATGAAGGATTCCATTACCACCTGCTGGCCATTAATATTCAATGTGATTGCAGCATAAATGACAAGCAGCGGCAGCGATCTGATTTTCATAGTTTTTTATTTTGTTCAAGTGTTGAAAGAAGGCCGCATGCGGCATTGATATCCTGGCCGCGGCTGGCCCTTATTGTTGCAACGATCCCTTTTGCGTTCAGGCTGTTACGGAAGGCTTCCATTTC
>JAKAXP010000170.1 GCA_021816545.1 Bacteroidota bacterium | reverse complement strand
TGTTTGAAGACAATGCAGAGTACGGCTTCGGCCTCATGCTTGGCTCCACCCGCATCAGGGAACGCATTGAGCGCCTGATGAAGGAGAGCCTCGGCAGCGGACTGGCACCTGAGACTGTTGCAGCCTTCAACGAATGGATAGCTGAAAAGGACAACTCCAGAGTCACCAGGGCTATTGCCGACAAGGTTATAGCTGCATGTGAAAGGGATAAGTCTCCCGTCTGCGCTGAGATCCTCGGGCTGAAGGAATACCTGATCAAGAAGTCATTCTGGGTATTCGGCGGTGATGGCTGGGCTTATGATATCGGCTACGGCGGCCTCGACCATGTCCTTGCCTCCGGTGAAAATATCAATGTCCTGGTCCTTGATACTGAAGTATACTCCAACACAGGAGGACAGGCGTCCAAGTCAACACCTGCAGGTGCAGTTGCTAAATTCGCCGCTTCAGGAAAGAAGATCCGCAAGAAAGATCTCGGACAGATGGCAATGAGCTATGGTTATGTATATGTGGCACAGGTATCGATGGGCTCGAGCCAGAACCAGTATTTCAAGGCTATACGTGAAGCCGAGGAATATCCCGGGCCGTCACTCATCATCGCCTACTCACCCTGTATCAACCATGGTCTCCGCAATGGCATGGGCAAGACACAGCAGCAGGCTGAAGACGCAGTAACCTCAGGATACTGGCATCTTTACAGGTTTGATCCGCGCCTTGAGGCTGAAGGCAAGAACCCGTTCCAGCTCGATTCCAAGGAGCCTGACTGGACGAAGTTCCAGGAATTCCTCAGGTCAGAGGTTCGTTACACATCGCTGCTGAAGGACTTCCCCGGCGAAGCCGACGTGCTGTTCAAACAGGCAGAGGAAAATGCAAAATGGAGGTATAACACCTACAAGCGTCTTTCAGAGATGCAGTTCGGTGCAGTACCTGCTGAAACTGAAACCAAAACAGAGTAAAGCTGTTTTCAATACCTGAAGAGAGCCGGCACTGACCGGCTCTCTTCTTTTTATGGTGGAAAACCGATAACTTTGCAGCCTGAACAGAAATTTTAAGCTACAGGCAGGAATCATTGAAGTCATGGGCAGGGCACTGGCAATAGACTACGGAAGGAAGAGATGCGGACTGGCGGTCACGGATCCGTTGAGGATCATCGCTTCCCCGCTTGTAACCGTGCCGTCAGGACAGCTGGAAGCCTTTCTTCGCGATTATATTCCGTGTGAAAACGTGACTGATGTTGTGATAGGCTACCCTGTGACTGTGAACAATTTGCCCAGTGAAAGCGTAAAATACATCGATCCGTTCATTGCCAGGTTCAGGAAGGTTTTCCCGGAAACACCACTGCACCTTGCTGATGAGCGCTTCACATCACAGATGGCGATGCAGGCGATGATTGACGGCGGAGTAAGGAAAAGCGGCAGACGCGACAAGGCAATGACTGACCGCATAAGTGCGTCAATTATACTCCAGTCGTGGTTGAGGGCAGAGGAAAACAAACAAAGGAACTGAAGTAAAAATGACATACCCCATTTACGTATACGGACACCCGGTCCTCCGGAAAGTAGCGCAGGAAATAGACCACAGTTACCCTGATCTTGACAGGTTTGTTGAAGACATGTTCGAAACGATGTACAAATCTGACGGCCTTGGCCTTGCAGCACCGCAGGTCGGAAAATCAATAAGACTGTTTGTGATTGACGGTGAACCGCTTGCCGAAGACCACCCTGAGATGAAGGATTTCAGACAGGCATTCATCAACCCTCAGGTGGTGGAACGCAAGGGTGTCAAAGTACCCATGAACGAAGGGTGCCTTAGTCTCCCCGGTCTTCATGAGGAGGTTGACCGAGAATCTGAAATACGCATTCAGTACTATGACCAGCAGTGGAACTTCCACGACGAGGTATATTCAGGTTACAAGGCCAGGGTTGTCCTCCACGAGTATGACCACCTTGACGGTATCCTCTTCCCGGACTTGCTCAGTCCGCTCCGCCGGCGCCTGATCAAGGGCAAGCTGAACGATATCAGCAAGGGAAAATTTGAAGCCACCTACCGCACCGTCCTTCCAAACGGCAGGTGACCAAACCGGATTTGACCGGTATTCATAAATTTCATAACTTACATGGGTCTTAAGCTGCTGATCCGTGGAATTCAGGGAAGTACCGTTCCTGAGGCTTACCGTTCCGCTCTGTGCCGGTGTGATCTGCGCAGAATACGTGCCTGGCTTGACTGTTGCTGCGGCAGCCGGAGCCCTCTTTGCCCTGGCAGTATTGACACTGCGGCTCCTGCGTAAAAGCTACCTTTCAGATGTCGTATTCGGGGCTGCCCTCATGCTCTTCCTTGTAACCGGAGGATACCTGCTGCGTGCCGGTGAACGGGTAAGTCTTGATGACCTTGATACCGAAAGACAGGAAATCACCCTCCGTTTATCCGGTTATCCTGACAGGGGCAACAGCGGCTGTTCACTGCGGGCCCGTATTCTCAGTACGTGTTCCGCTGACAGTGTCACCTTCCCCAGGGGATCCGTGCTTCTGTGGTTCATTGGTGATACGGTTCCTGCCTCCTGGAAGCCGGGTGATATAATCCGTATCCGAGTCAGGCCTGTGAGGATTGAGAACAACGGCAACCCGTGCGAATTCAACTACAGCCGTTATATGGAGGGTCAGGGGATAAAGCACATGGCCTTCTTCAGGGCCGGTGATATCACTGGTTATAAGAGAGGAAGCCATCGCTCGTTAAGGGAAAAGTCGCTCATTGCAGCTCACGGTATGATTGAGTCATTCCGCAGGGCAGGGCTTGAGGGCGAATCCCTGGGGCTCATCACGGCCCTGACAATTGGTGATAAGGAACTCCTTGAAAAGGAACGGCTGACATCCTTCTCAAGGTCCGGCGCAATGCATATAATGGCAGTATCAGGATTGCATGTCGGGATGATAAGCATGGCCCTGTCATGGCTCCTCTTCTTCATGAAGGGACGGCTGAAGCGTGCCAGGGTACTGATAATAGTGCCCGCGCTATGGGGATTTGCATTCATCACCGGCCTCACCCCTTCAGTATTGCGAGCAACAATCATGTTTACGTTCCTTCAGGCCGGAAGCATCCTCAACAGGCCTGCGGCAGGAATGAATAACCTGCTGGCATCAGCCTTTATACTTACGGCCCTCCATCCGTCGGTTATTTTCGAGGCGGGATTCCAGCTGTCATATATTGCCGTTGGCTTTATAATTGCTTTTTATACGCCGCTTTACAAACTCATTAAGACCAGGAACAGGATTTCAGACTACCTGTGGCAGATGACTGCTGTATCACTTGTTGCACAGGCAGGAACACTGGCTCTGTCAGTAAGGCTCTTCAATATCTTTCCCCTCCTGTTTCTGCTTACGAATATTGTCGTCATTCCAATCTCATTCGCGGTCCTGGTCCTCGCCATGCTGATGCTTGCAGCATCTCCCCTTCCTGCCCTGGCCTCCTTCATCGCCATCCTTCTTGACAGCCTGGCCGGATTCACCCTCGGTTTCACCAGGGTGATCAGCTCAACGGATCACGGTGTAATAACAAATATCGGCATGTCCGCTGCGGAGACCATCCTGCTGACAGTTGCGGCAGGACTGTTACTTGCGGCCCTGCTCCGCACCGCCCGCATAACCCTCAGGCCGTTCCTCGTCGCGGCCATGATGCTAATTGCATTCAATGGAGTCAAGACAGTGAATGAGATGCGCCGTGACCGGATCATAACATACAATGTAAGGGGTGACAAGCTAACAGTCAGGCAACATGGCAGGTTACTTCTTGTACCCTCATCCCCCGGCGGTGTTCCGCCGGAGGTGCAGAAGCATGCCTGCACACGGGGATTAAAGATTGAACAGATTGAACCCGGGTGACATTTCTTTTGTATAACTTTGCCCTGTTTTTATCAAGGCGGAAATGAGAATAGTCATTGCAGGTGCAGGCGAGGTGGGAACACACCTTGCCAAGATGCTCTCGCAGAGCGAACACGAGATAATACTCATAGATTCAGAGGTGGAGCGGTTGAAGCCGGTTGATGCTTCTATCGACGTGCTTACATATGAAGGATCGGCAACATCAATAAACATACTCAAGGAGGCTGTCAAGAAGAATACCGATCTCTTCATTGCCGTTGCCCACTATGAGGACACTAACATCACTTCCGCAATCCTCGCCAAAAAGCTTGGTGCAAGGAAGGTGATAGCCCGCATTGACAACATGGAGTATCTTGAGCGGAGCAACAAGGAGTTCTTCCGCGAGATGGGAATAGACCACCTGATCTACCCTGAGCTTATCGCTGCAAAAGAGGTCATCAGCCTCCTGAAGGAGACGGGGACCACTGAATTCATGGACTTTGCCGGCGGACTGCTCTCCCTTTATGTTCAGAAGCTTGAGAAAAACGCCCCGGTGCTCAATAAAACACTTGAGGAAGTCACCCACTCACTCGGCTCAATAAAGTACAGGGCCGTTGCAATCAAGAGAGACGAAAAAACAATCATACCGCGCGGCAAGGAACAGTTCAGGGAAGGTGACCTGGCCTTCGTCATATCAACAAAAGAGGGTATTTCTGATCTGATGAAGTTCTCAGGCAAGAAAAACGTTCAGGCCAAAAGCATCATGATCCTCGGGGGAAGCCGCATCGGAAGGCATATCGCCCTGAAACTGCAGCACGACTGCCAGGTGAAGCTGATTGACATTGATATGGAGAAGTGCCGTGACCTGGCAGAGGCGCTTGAAGAGACCCTGGTGATCAACGGCGACGGCAGGAACGGTGACCTGCTGGCCGAGGAAGGACTTCAGCATATGGATGCCTTCGTGGCTGTTACAGGCAACTCTGAGACCAATATCCTTGCATGCCTGCTGGCGAAGAAGATCGGGGTGATGAAGACTATTGCCGAGGTTGAAAACATGGAATATATAAACCTTGCGGAGAACTCAGGTATTGACACGATCATCAACAAGAAGATTGCCACGGCCAGCCGCATCTTCCGCCACACGATGAATCCGAATGTCACCCAGGTCAAGATGATGACAGGTACCGAGGCCGAGGTAATTGAAAG
>JAKAXP010000169.1 GCA_021816545.1 Bacteroidota bacterium | reverse complement strand
CAACAACAAAGATATACGGTCTCGCCACTTTTTATGACCGTTTCAGGTTTATCCCGGCAGGAAAGGTACACATGCGGATCTGCAACGGGACTACCTGTTTCATTAACGGTTCTGCATCGGTGGTGACTGCTGTCAGGGATGCACTCGGCATTGATCCTGGTCAGACAACCCGTGACGGCAGGTTCAGCTATGAGCTTACTGCCTGTCAGGGAGGGTGCAATGAAGGGCCGGTTGTTTGCGTGGGTGAGAATTACTTTACCCGTCTGCGTCCCGAGGATGTCCCTGAACTCATTTCCAAACTTAAAGCACTGGCTGACCTCAGATGAAACAGATCGCAGATTATGGCACAAAGGAATTCCTGATCAGGGAGGTGCTGCTGCACAGTTCTGACGCCCTTCCTGCAGAGACAACGAGGAAACTTGCAGAGATAAGGCGTGACAGACCGTCGGCTCCCGTTATTTACGTTGCATCCGGTTCGGCTGCAATCATTGCCGGTGCCAATGCAACTGCCGCTGCGGCGGTTCAGTGGCTTGAAGAGATGGGAATAAAAGGTGAGGTGGTCCGTACCGGCTGCCACGGGCCTGCAGCCTTTGAACCGATGGTGTGCGTGCATCTTCCAGGCAAAAACAAACTCATTTTCAGGAATATCTCTGAAGACAAGGTGGAATCACTCCTTAATGGCGTCTTCCACAAGGACATGCCGGCCGAGGATCTCGTGGCACAGTCAGGAAATACCGGTTTTGAAGCCTGGCATGATATCCCGTTCCTGGAGGAAGTGCCTTTCTTCAGGATGCAGAAGAGGGTGGTACTGGGCAACTGCGGTTGTTATGATCCTGAGAGCATTGAGGAGTACATTGCCCGTGGCGGTTACCGTACATTTCTCAAGACAATACGGAACTACACCCATGAGGAGGTATGTGATATCATAGAGCGCAGCGGGCTGAGGGGGCGCAGCGGCGGTGGCTTCAATACCGGTCTTAAATGGAAGTATGCCCTTAACTCGGCTTCTGACAACAGGTTCCTGATCTGCAACGCCAAGGAGAGTGACCCGGGCTCGTATGCTGACAGGTCCGTGATGGAGGGCGATCCGCACCGGCTGATAGAGGGTATTTGCATTGCCTCCTACGCCATCGGTGCCTCCAGTGCCGTCATCTACCTCAAGACCGGATCACCCCACCCGCTGGCACGGCTTCGCACGGCACTCGCCGCCGCCGCTGAATTTGGCATCACAGGCCATAACATCCTTTCCAGCGGCTTCAACCTCGAGATAATAATCAGGGAAGAGGCCGGAGCATTCGTCTGCGGCGAAGAAACGGCACTCATAGCTTCCCTCGAGGGAAAACGTGGCATGCCGGAACTTAAACCCCCATATCCGACAACCAGCGGACTCTTTGGTAAACCCACCGTCATCAACAACGTTGAGACGCTGATGAATGTACCCCTGATCATGTCTCACGGGCCGGAGTGGTTCCGTGCCATGGGGACGGAAGGAAGCAAGGGGACCAAACTGTTCTCCCTCGGGGGAAGAGGACGTTATACAGGCCTGATAGAAGTTGAGATGGGTACTACCTTCAGGACAATCGCAGAGGTGATAGCTGACGGCATAAGAGACGGTAAGTCACTGAAGACCTTGCAGATAGGAGGTCCGTCAGGCACCTTCATCACTGAAAAGAACCTTGACCTTCCGGTTGACTTTGACGTACTCCGCGCCAACGGCATAGCAATGGGATCAGGAGGACTTATTATAATTGACGAAACCACCTGCCTGGTCGATTTCGTCAGATATTACATGGAGTTCATCCACAAGGAGAGCTGCGGCAAGTGCATACCGTGCCGCGAAGGTACGGGCCGTATGCTTGAGATCCTTGAGAACGTGGTGCGCAAGCCTCACAATGAGGATTCAAACGCCACCCTTGAAAGGTTCAAGGGGGTGATGCAGCTTGAGACCATCGCCTCGGTGATGAAGGATACTTCGCTCTGCGGCCTGGGCCAGACAGCACCCAACCCTTTCATCAGCGCCCTGGCAAACTACCGTGAGGAGTTTGAGGAACATATCTTTGACCGTCGGTGCCGTGCCAACGTATGCCGTGGGCTCAGGACCTTCAGCATAGATGTCGACAAGTGCACCGGTTGTACTGTCTGTGCAGCCAAGTGCCCTGTAAATGCCATCTACGGAACCAGGCTGCAGCCCTTCTTCATAGTTGAGGACAAGTGCATCGGTTGCGGGGTCTGCTATGATGTTTGCAAGTTCAGTGCCGTTACAGTAAAATAAGCCATGCAGTTCACCATAGAAGTAAACAACAAGAGCATCAGGGCAGAGAAGGGGGAGACCATTCTTTCAGCCCTGAACCGCAACGGCATAATCATCCCCACGCTCTGTCGCATGGCGGAGTTCACTCCCACCGGTGCCTGCCGTATGTGTGTTGTGGAGGTCGAGGGTCGTGACAGGCTAGTCACTGCCTGCTCTGCCCCCGTGGAGGAGTGGATGAAGATAAAAACCCATTCACCCCGCGTCATCAGGGCCCGCAAGACTATCGTCGAGCTTCTCCTCTCAAACCATCCTGATGACTGTCTTTACTGTGACCGCAACCTCGACTGTGAGCTGCAGCGCCTCTCTGATGAGATGCAGGTGAGGGAGCGGCGCATACGCGGAAGCAAGATCAAACCTCGTCGCGACCAGTCGAGCCCCGCCATCGTGCGGGAGCTCTCGAAGTGCATTCTCTGCGGCCGTTGCCTCAGGGTCTGCGAAGAGGTTGTAACCGCCACTTCAATAGACTTTATCGGAAGGGGCAGATATACCCATGTCGGCCCCGCCATGGACCGTGACTTCAACTTCTCAAGCTGCATTCACTGCGGCCAGTGTGTCCTTGTATGCCCCACCGGAGCCCTGCATGAAAAGCATTACCTTTCAGAGGTGCAGGAACAGCTCAGCCACAACGATGTGACCCGCGTTATCCAGTACTCACCGCTTGTGCCATCTGCACTTGCTGAAGAGCTGGGAATAAAATACAACCGCGACTTTGACAGGCTTCTGAATGCCGCACTGAGGAAGACAGGTTTTGACAGGATTTTCCTTTCAGGAACAGGAACCGATATCCTTATTACTGAACTTACAGATGCCCTTATCAACGGCAAAAACAATCCTGACCGGAAACCGCTGATTGTCTCAGCATGCCCGGCGTGGGTCAAGTACTGCGAGCAGTTCACCCCTGAGCTGCTGCCTATGCTTTCGACCCTGAAAACGCCGCAGCAGATCTCGGGAGCCATCATAAAGTCTGTCGTTCCTGTCAGTGATGAGAAGCCAAGGGTTTATACCGTAAGCGTCACACCGTGCACCGCGATGAAGTTCGAGGCACGCCGCGACAGCATGACAAGGAAAGGAATAAGCGATATAGACACGGTACTGACGGTGAGGGAACTGGCCAGGCTGATTGTCCTCTATGGAATTGATATCACAAACATAGATCCGGAACCTGCCGATGAGCCGATGGCGCTCCGCAGTTCGGCATCCTTTCTTGCTGAAGCGGCGGGCGGTATAACAGAGTCAGTTCTCAGGTCGCTGGCAGCACGCAAGGGGGAGAAGGAGGCTGACAGGCCTGCGGTGAAGAAACTGCGCAATGCGGGGACTTTCCGTGAAACAATCTTTACAGCCGGAGGCGAGACTTACTCTGTTGCCGTTGTTGACGGACTGAAGGGCCTTGCCAGGCTGCGGCAGATGATTGAAGGCGGGGCACAGTATGATCTTGTGGAGGTGATGGCATGCCCCGGCGGTTGTGTCAACGGCGGCGGAATGCTTCCGGCCGGGTCAAAAGAGGCAGTGAAGCAGAGAGCCAGGTTCATCTGGCAGACAGATGACCAGGAAGCTGTCCGCGGACCTGAGCAGTCGGCCTCGGTGGCTGACCTCTACGGAAGGGTTTTTGAACAGTGTTCCGAACTTGCCGACAAGAGACTGTTTCATACTCATTTCAACAAGCGTGATGTATTGCTTTAAACCAGGGAACAGATGCTTGTATACACTATAAAAGAGCTTTGCCGTACCTGTTACACATGTGTCAGGGAGTGCCCTGCCCGTGCAATCAGGATTGTCGGCGGACAGGCAGAGGTGATAACCGAAAAGTGCATTGCCTGCGGTAACTGTACAAAGGTGTGCAGCCAGGGAGCCAAGGTGTTTGTGAATACGGTTGACCTGGTGCGCAAGGTCCTGGCACGGCCCGGAATGAAGGCAGCCCTGGTGGCACCAAGCTTCCCCGCGGAGTTTCATGACGTTGATGATTACCGGAAGGTTATCGGGATGATAAGGGCACTGGGATTTGATTATGTCTCGGAGGTTTCTTTCGGTGCAGACCTCGTTGCACACCGTTACCGCAACCTCATCAGCGAGGCCGGCGCGAAGAACTATATATCATCTGACTGCCCTGCAATAGTATCCTTCATCAGGTACTATCATTCCGACCTGACCCCTGACCTTATACCAGTTGTTTCGCCGATGGTGGCCATGACAAGGGTGATGCGGAAGAAGTATGGCGATGACCTGTCTGTCGTTTTCATAGGACCCTGCGTTGCAAAAAAGGCTGAGAACCCTGAAGTGGATGCGGCAATTACATTCATTGAGCTGCGCGAGATGTTTGAAACATCCGGCATCAGCAATGAGACTGCAGCACTTTCTGAGTTTGACCCGCCGCTTGGCGGAAGAGGGGCAATATTTCCTGTTACGAGAGGTCTCCTCCAGACTGCCGGTGTCAATGATGATGCCATAACGGGAAACATCATAGCTGCCGAGGGTCGGATAGGCTTCCAGGAAGCAATCAAGGAGTTTGAGCAGGGGATGATAGGCGGGCAGCACCTGGAACTGCTGTGCTGCGAAGGATGCATCATGGGCCCGGGGATGAGCAAGGGAGGAAAACAATACAACAGGCGGGCACTGGTCAGTTCCTATGCCCAGAAAAAGATGGCCGGCCTCAATATGGAGGAGTGGCGCAATAACCTGGAGACCTATGACAGGCTTGACCTTTCAGTCCGCTACCGGCCTGAAGACAGGCGCCTGCTGATTGCACCCGACGACAATGAGGAGGTGAGGCAGGTGCTGGCCTCGATGGGGAAACTCACGGACAAGGATCACCTTAACTGCGGTGCGTGCGGGTATGACACTTGCTATGATC
>JAKAXP010000168.1 GCA_021816545.1 Bacteroidota bacterium | reverse complement strand
TCCGATCTATCCCTCGCTTGTGCAAGCACAGCTCGGTATAAAACTAAAAAGCCCTGATGCTTTCGCACCAGAGCTTTTTCTTTGTAGCGGAGGGAGGATTCGAACCTCCGACCTTTGGGTTATGAGCCCAACGAGCTGCCACTGCTCCACCCCGCAATATATTTTTAAGAACTTTTTGCCTTCGCAATCTTTGCGGGCCCAACGATCCGCCAACCGGCGGATCCACCCCGCAATCTGGGTGCAAATATACAAACATTTTATGTAACAACAAAAAGTATTGTACCGGAAAACAATTTAAATGTTAACTTTCGGGATTGGACTATTGAATTATAATTATTCAGATTTACAACGCTTTAATCAACTATGAACCTTTTCAAAACAGTCCTGGCAACAGGCATCATCCATGGGGCAGCTATCCTTCCCTGCCTCTCCCAGTCAAAACCGGCCGTGAATATGAACCAGTACCTGTTCCCTGAATTCACTGAGTGCATAATCAAATCCAAAGTGGGAACTATTACCAAAGAGATAGGTAATTATAACACCATTACCGGTAAAATTGCCTTCATGAAGGACAATTCAATATATGGTATAACCACTGTAAAACAATCTGATACGATTATCCTCAACGACAGGTATTTCGTTCCCTTCGGCGAGAACTTCTATGAAGTGCTGCTGAATGCGCCCGTCTCCTTATTCATACAGCACCAGAGCCGTCTCATCGCCCCCGGCCAGGAAGTAGGTTACGGAAGTACATCAAAACTCTCAAACGTAGACACCTATTCACATAT
This sequence comes from Bacteroidota bacterium, assembly GCA_021816545.1. Classification (GTDB taxonomy): domain Bacteria; phylum Bacteroidota; class Bacteroidia; order Bacteroidales; family VadinHA17; genus SR-FBR-E99. Next base: position 4,379 of record JAKAXP010000168.1, on the reverse strand, counting down.
AACCACCCAGAGCGGTGTCTACAGCCTCGAGATACCGCCCGATTTTGAGATCAGGTACCTGCCCGTGTTCTGGATACGTAAAGACGGCAACATGTTCAGCTTCATCGGGAAAAAACAGTTTCTGAAGATTTTCCCTGAAAAGAAAAAGGAATTGGGAGCATTCATGAAAACCGGGAATATTAAAATGGAGGAACCGGCTGATGTAAAGAAGCTTGTAGAATACTGCAACGAGCTGTACGCCAGATAGCATTTATAAAAATTACTGACAAAAAATGGAATACAGGAAACTTGGTTCCAGTGGCCCCGTTGTGTCAACGGTGGGATTCGGAGCATGGGGCATCAGCGGCCGCGACTGGGGAACGACAGATGACGATAAGTCGCGCAAAGCGATTGAGGCAGCAATAGACGCCGGTGTTACATTCATAGACACGGCTGACGTCTACGGCTTCGGCCATTCCGAGGAGCTCATCCGGCAGGTCCTTGACAGTAGGACGGATAAGGATAAAATAGTCATCGCCACCAAGGCGGGAAATAACTTCTACCCGTTCCTGGGCCAGGAACACAGAACAACACCGATGAACATTGACTACTCGGTGAAGCACCTGGTCTTTGCAGCGGAACAGAGCCTCCGGCGACTCAACAGGGAGGTCATTGATATCCTTCAGCTGCACAGCCCTGATCTTGAGATACTTGAGCGTGACGAACCCTGGCTGGCACTTGAAAAACTGAAAAAGGACGGAAAAATCAAACACGCCGGCTGGAGCGTACAGTCATTCAAGGAAACCGAACAGGCACACATCCTGGAAAGACATCATGAACTTCTGGATGTTATCCAGGTCAGGTACAACCTGCTTGAACGTGAGGCGGAAAAGGTTCTATTTCCTATGGCTCTCAGGTATGGTACCGGGGTGATAGTGCGCATCCCGCTGCTCTTCGGATTGCTCTCCGGAAAATTCGGCCCGGATGCCCGGTTCGGCGACAATGATCACCGCAGGTTCAACTTGTCACCTGAAAAGCTGGAGGCCTACCTTGCTGATTTAAAGAGATACCGGCCGCTGTTCGAAGGATACAGGCAGTATCCGATGGCTTCACTGAGCCTGAGATTCTGCATCTCGCATCCTGCATGCCATACAGTCATACCAGGAGGTAAGACACCCGAACAGGTCAGTGAAAACGTGGTTGCCTCGGATCTCAGCTTCATTCCACACGAAAAATTCAGTGTTTGACAACTGAACATAATTCTTTCTAAATTTACACATGACCGGCTGATCTTTCAGACCGCCATTGTTGTTACTAAAAATAAAAAACCATGCCACGAGTATTCAAAGCTATTGAGATAGAGAAGGAAGAGAAGGAGGTAATGCGTGATTATCTCGACCGTCACATGCCGCACGTAATATGCCCTGACAGCGTTAAGCGGGGCGAAAAGTTCATGGTTAAGGTCCGGATGGGTGAAGAGTATCCACACCCTGACGATAATGATCATTTCATAGGGCTGCTCCAGCTCTGGAACCGTGAGACCCTCCTGGCTGAGGCACGCTATTCGGCAGGAGTAAATGGCCACCGTCCCAACCATGTGGAGGTGGATTTCTATATAGTCGCACCGGAGGTATCTATGAACCTCAGCGCCATGGCTGTCTGCACAAAGCACGGCCTCTGGCAGAGCGAGGAAAAGGCTGTGAAGGTGACCGACTGACAAGGCAAACGGCAACAATCTATCAAGATAATGGGAAGCTACGTAAACGGGCACCTCATCAAGGATGAGTCCGTGGTTCATGAAACCAAACTGCACTGGGTTATTTTCTTTTCACTGAAATCGATATTCACCCTTACAATTTATGGGTGGATGAAACGGTGGCTGTCGGAATTCGTAATTACCAACAGGAGAATCGTCATAAAGGAGGGATTCATCGCCCGCCGCACATTCGAGATGAACCTCTCGAAGATCGAGACGGTGAATGTTGACCAGACCGTAATGGGCCGCATACTCAATTATGGATCAATTACAATCATCGGCACAGGTGGTACCACGGAAACGTTTCACAACATCGCCCGTCCGATGATCTTCAGGCAGCGGTTCCAGGAACTCTGCTAGAAGGTCTGAAAGTCTCAGAGTCTGAATGTCTGAAGTTCAGGGTCTTGCGGTCTTGCAGTCATGTCGGAGCGCAGCGGAGATCCCGATCGGGAGGTCGGGATGGTCATGCGGTCTTCAGGTCGCTTGTAACTGCCGACTGCCGTGCCGATCCGCCATCCGACGGACACGGGATTGAGTCTCCTTCCCGATCCGCCTACCGGCCGATACGGGACTTCGCCTGAGTCAGTGTCCCAGACTGCTGACTGCCGACCGGTACTGCCGACTTTTTTAACGCAGTGCTCCCAATGCTTCCTTAACGGCTGTTGCCAGTTGTGGATCAACCCCCTTCTGCATGTCAGCAAAGGTGGTGCGTACATAGACATCCGGCTTCACCCCGGTCTTCTCCAGGTCATTGCCCTGCAGGTCATAGCATCCCCATGCCGGCAGTCGTGTGAATGACCCGTCCACCAGCTGCCTTCCCGAGGTGAAAATGATCCACCTGTATGTCTCGGTCCCCACAATGGTCCCCAGCTTCAGCTGCCGGAAGGCAGCTGCAGTCATCTCCGCATCGCTCAGCGACTGCTCATTCACCATCAGTATGATAGGTCCGCCTGACGGCGCGAAGTTGGGTTGCGGCGAACGCTTCCCGTTCCTTGCCTGCCACTCAAGGTAAGGTTTCTGCGACAGGAATTTAATCACGTCATCATGTACATTTCCGCCCCTGTTATTCCTGATATCAAGTATGAGCGCTTCCTTGCCCAGGGCTATACCGGTCATGTCAATCAGGAACTTTTCGAGGCTCGGCGTGCCCATGTCCTTCATATATACATATGCCACCCTCCCTCCTGAGAGACTGTCAACGATACGCCGGTTCTCAGTCACCCATCTGTCATAGAGCAATGTCTTCAATGCACCTGAACTGACCGGCATGAGGGTCATCTCAAACTCCTTCCCTTTCCTTTCAAAGCGAAGCGTGAGTTCCTTCTCAAGCTGAGGCAGGGTGAACGCCTTTTCGCGATCTGCCGTCAGATCCACCGGAGTACCCTCAACAGCCACGAGCCTGTCGCCCGGTTTAAGGGGACTGTCTGTAAGATCGGCAGGCGAGCGTGACACCCATCCCTCAACAATGAAAGGGTCCTTTTCACTGAACAGTATCCCGGTAGCATTTGTCTGCAGCCTGTAGAACGGTTTGGCCTCATCACCCTGGCTGCTGAATCCGAGATGCGAGGAGTTCAGTTCGCCAAGCATGTCATTCTGGATGGTACGCAGGTTATCCCGGTTGCGCACAAGCGGCAGGTACTGCTCGTACCTCGCAAGCATCGCCTTCCAGTCGACACCGTGATAATCCCTGTCATAGAAGTGCTCGGCCAGCGTCGCCCAGTTCTCGTAAAACATCTGGACAAACTCGTCATGCAGGTTCTTGCTGAATGTAGCTGACAGGGTGATCTTGTCAGCCTTACCCTCTGCCGGCTTCACCTCGTATACATCGCCCTGCATGAGAGCATAAAACTTGTCGCCGGTCATTATCAGCCTGCTGAATGCCTTGTCTCCTATAGCGGTACTCTTCGGCGGTTCAAACGGTGAGAGCTCCACTTTGGTCAGAACCCTCTCTCTTGGATTTGGGGCGTTGTTGAACAGCAGAAGCGTCTTGCCCCTGACATTGAATACGTGAGGCGATGATTGCTCTGTACCCTTTACGTCAATCTGCTCCCAGCGGTCATTGATCCCATCGGTTTCAATTTTTATATCAATTTTCAGGCTGTCCTTTGCCGGTTTTTTCGCGAAAAGCTTTCCATACTCCTCTGTGCGCAATGACTCGCTGAAACGGTAGAGCGGAATCCTGTACAGTTTGCTCTCGCCTCCTCCGCGCGGAAACCCGGCATTATAGCGGTCAGCGCTCACATATATATACCTTCCGTCAGGAGACCAGTATGGCTCTTCCTCCGCCACACCGTTGCGGGTGATAGTATATGTCTGTTCTTCCCTGGTATCATATATGAAGATGTCCTGCTCAAAATTCCGGTATGCTGTATAGAGTATATAACGGCCGTCAGGTGAGAAGCGGGGTTGCGAGACCCTGAACCAGAACTCGTCGGTGATGATGCTCTTTACGTCAAAACTCTTCAGGTCAATGAGGTCTATGTGGCTGTCGCCGCTCACAAACAGCGCTTTGTCGCCGTCAGGGTTCACAAGCAGCTCCTGTTGGGTCCGTTCGTATCGGGTTAGCTGCCTCTCGGCGGACGGGGCCGAAGCTGATATAGTGAAAAGATTTGCCCAGCCCCTTACGGTGCGGGTATACAGCAGC
>JAKAXP010000167.1 GCA_021816545.1 Bacteroidota bacterium | reverse complement strand
AACCTGTTCCCGGCGAAGCTGACCCGGGAGGGATCCGATGCACATCTTTATTACAAGCAGATTACCGAAAAGGGAGAAGACCTGCAGTGCATCAGCTGTCATCTCAATTCCGGTCACTACATCGAGGGTTACCTTCATGGCAGCAATAAGGGTTTCGGTGTTGCAGAGGCAAAACCTGATACGCTGTATGAACAGCCTGCAACTGTAACTGCATTTTCAGACTTTACCGAGCAGATTCCCGGATCAGGTGTTTCGTTCGGGATGATTGCGGTGCCCGGTGGCAGGTTCACAATGGGCAGTCCTGAGGATGAGCCTCTTCGCGACAGCGATGAACAACTTCGGAAGGCTGAGGTTGATTCATTCTTCATAGCTGAGGTTGAGGTGACATGGAATGAGTATATGGAGTTTTACAGGCAGACAGCATCAGAGGGGAGAAGCACCGATACCGAAGGTTCAAGAGCAAAGGGGGCGGGAGTGGATGCAATAAGTGGTGCGACGCCTCCCTACGGGAAGCCCGACCAGAACTGGGGAATGGGACAGAGGCCGGCTATTTCGATGAGCTGGCATGCAGCTGAAACCTATTGCAGGTGGCTCTCGAAGGTGACGGGCAGGACTTACAGGCTACCGACTGAGGCAGAGTGGGAATATGCATGCCGTGCGGGAACTGCAACTCCCTATTTCTTCCCCGGAGACCCGGCAAAATTTGAAAAGAAGGGACTTTTTGGAGGCAGGGCTGACACGGCAGTAATAAATACTTATGTGATTTACAGTGGCAACAGCCCGTCAAAGACGCAGGAGCCTTCAGCAGTCAGGGCCAATCCCTGGGGGATAAGGAACATGAGTGGCAATGTTGCTGAATTCTGCTCAGACATATATGAAGGGACGACCGAACATGTAGTCAGGGGCGGGTCATTCCGCGACGGTGCTGCCGGTGTACGGAGTGCTTCCCGTGACCGTACCCGCACCGATGAGTGGCTGAAGACCGACCCGCAGATGCCGAAGAGCATCTGGTGGTACTCGGATTGTTTCCATGTGGGATTCCGTGTTGTAATGGATTGGTAATCAGGCAATAGGCAGTAGCCAGTAGGCAATAGTGTTTTGTGACAGGTTATTCACTATTCAATCAGACCGCAAGACTGCAGGACCGCAAGACTCTACACATAAGACCTTCAGGCATGAGACCTTCAGACCTTGAGACAAAAACATTATCTTTGAACATCCAACCATAACCATCATGAAAAAATCACCCATCACCAGAAGAAGTTTTCTTGGAACAGCTGTTGCAGCCGGGGCTGCCGGCATTGTTGTACCGGCTCTGATAACATCATGTTCAACCGAAAAACGGCCAAAGGTCGTTCTGCCTGTCATGCCTGATGCGGCGCCTGACGGACCGCTGCTCAAGGCAGGCCTAATCGGGTGCGGAGGAAGGGGCACCGGCGCTGCAATCAACTTTATTCATGCAGGGCCTAACCTGACAGTTTCAGCACTCGGTGATGTCTTTGAAGACAGAATAACCGCATGCCGTGAAAGGCTTGCAAAGGACGGAGTTGAGATTGCCGATGAAAAATGCTTCACCGGGTTCGATGCATTCCAGAAGGTTATTGACTCAGGCGTTGATGTGATCATCCTGGCAACACCTCCATTCTTCCGCCCTGAACATTTCGAGGCAGCCGTCTCAGCCGGGAAGCATGTTTTCATGGAGAAACCCGTTGCCGTTGATCCGGCAGGGGTGAGGCAGATCATGGCCACAGGCGAGAAGGCAAAGGGGATGGAACTCTGCGTTGTAACCGGTACCCAGCGGCATCACCAGCATGACTATGTTGCTACCTGGGGCAAGGTACAGGAGGGGATGATAGGAGACATAGTGGCCGCCAACTGCTACTGGAACCAGAACCAGCTTTGGTACCGTGATCCCAACCCGACATGGTCAGAAATGGAATACATGATCCGTGACTGGGTCAACTGGTGCTGGCTTTCAGGAGACCATATCGTGGAGCAGCATGTCCATAATATTGATGTAGTAAATTGGTTCACAGGTAAAAAGCCCGTATCGGCTGTATCCTTTGGCGCACGCCACCGCCGCGTCACAGGCGACCAGTATGATTTCTTCAGCACCGACTTCATTTATGACGGGGGGTTCCATGTTCACAGCATGTGCCGCCAGATAAACGGTTGCGAAGGGAACGTGTCTGAATGGATACAGGGGACAAAAGGTACCTCAAACTGCCAGAATACAGTCTGGGATCAGGCCGGAGCCGAGCTCTGGAAGTATGACGGTTACAAGCTTGACGAACAGGGCAAGATGACAGATCAGCTCATCCGCAGTCCGTACGACCAGGAGCACATCGATTTTGTCACAGCCATACGTACTGGCAAACCGCTGAATGAGGCAGAGTTTGTTGCAGTTTCCACAATGGCCGGCATAATGGGCCGTGTCTCTGCTTATACCGGCAAGAAGGTCACATGGGACGAGATGATGAATTCCGAGCTCAAGCTTGGTCCGAAGGTATTTGAGATGGGACCGGTTGATGTTTCGAAGACGGTGCCTGTACCGGGCGAATAGATACCTGATTTTATTATGGAATCAAGATCAAGACGCAGTTTCCTGAGGGGTGCCGCAGCAGCAGGCACAGCGCTGTTTGCAGCTCCTGCAATTCTCTCAGGCCGGAGCAGGTCAGCTGCCATTCCTGATGCCGACAAACCCTTCAGGCTTGCATATGCTCCGTCGATAGGGATGTTCCGCGAGCTGTGCGGAAGTGATGATCCGCTTGACAATATCCAGTTCATTGCTGACAAGGGATTCAGGGCTTTGTTTGACAACGGGCTTCCCGGCCGTCCGATGGATGAGCAGGAGAAAATAGCCACAAAGATCCAGAAGATGGGGCTGATGATGGGCCCCTGGGTACTCTATGCCGATTTTGGCAAGACCTCCTTTGTGCTTCCCCACAGGGAGGTGCGCGACTTCCTTACAACAAAAATGGAAGAGGGTATTGAAGTGGCAGGAAGGACAGGTTTCAAGACCGCCCTGGTTGTGCCGGGGAGGTATGATTACAGGATTCACCCTGACATTCAGCTGACAAACGTCATCGAGAACCTGAAATACTGTGCTGACCTTGTTGGACCAGAAGGGATGACCCTGGTGATTGAGCCGCTGAATACTTTGCGTGACCACCCCGGGCTCTGGCTCACGGGGATGCCTCAGGCATATCAGGTATGCAGGGCAGTCAACAGCCCGGCAGTCAAGATTGTGGAGGATATCTATCACCAGCAGATCTCGGAGGGTAACCTGATACCCAATATAGAAACCTGCTGGGACGAGATTGCTGCCTTCCATGTCGGGGATAATCCGGGTAGAAATGAGCCTACCACAGGAGAGATAAATTACAGGAATATTTTCAGCTATCTTCTCTCCCGCGACTATACTGGCGTGATATGTATGGAGCACGGACGTAGCGGCAAAGGCCCCGAGGGTGCCCGGCGGGTCATTGAAGCCTACCGTGAGTGCGATCCGTTCTGATTTGTAAGGGGAAACCACATACTACCGTTTGAGCAGGGACAGGACAGCTATAAGTGACAAGTGGATCAGGGCATCCATTATTGGCACCATATGGGCTGCTGCCGAGATCGTCCTCGGCAGTTTCCTGCATAACCTGCGCGTGCCATTCAGCGGTAACATGCTTACCGCCATCGCTCTCGTCATACTAATAGCCGTCAGCTACCGCTGGCGCCAGCACGGACTGTACTGGAGGGCAGGCCTTATCTGCGCACTCATGAAGGCCATGTCGCCCAGCGCAATCATCTTCGGACCGATGATAGCAATTATAATGGAGTCAGTCCTGCTGGAGGTCTCCGTCAGGCTCCTTGGCCGGACATACCTGGGTTTTATAATAGGTTCAATGCTGGCAATGTCATGGAACCTGTTCCAGAAGATCTTCAACATGGTCATTTTTTACGGGGGCAACCTGGTGGAGATATACTCGGGAATCACTTCCTGGGCTGAGAAACAGCTCAGCCTGAAATTTGATGCCTTCTGGGCTCCGCTGGTTCTTTTGCTGTCAATCTATGCGCTGTTCGGCGCTGTAACCGCTGTGGCAGGAATCATAACCGGGAGGCGGATTGCGTCACTTCCTCCGGAGGAATCACTCCCCGAGCCGGCTGTGATCAGATCACCCGAGAAAAGGAAGAATGATTCCTTTGACTATTCCCTTTCCTGGCTGGCGGCAGATATCCTGATTGTGGCCGGAATGCTCGTGGTTGTAAGTATACTTACATGGATTTGGTGGGTCATTATAGTAATCCCGTCAATAGCAGTTCTTGCCATGAGATACAAACGGGCGATGCGGCAGTTGTCCAAGCCCGGCTTCTGGGTTACTTTTGTTATAATTACCATGCTTTCGGCCCTTGTCTTTACAGCATTCAGCCATGAAAAAAACAGCCTCACTGAAGCGATTCTGATTGGTATCCAGATGAACTTCCGTGCCGTTATAATCATCGTTGGCTTTTCAGCCCTGGGGACTGAGCTATACAATCCGAAAATCCGCGCTCTTTTCAGCCGTACGCGCCTGAGGCAACTCCCGGTTGCCCTGGAGCTGTCAGCAGCAAGCCTTCCGACGATGATCGCAGACATGCCTGACCTTAAGACTGCCGTAAGGAAGCCTGTTTCCATCCTTAACCGGATGATCACACGGGTGGAGAGGAGACTCAACGAGGTGAGAAGGGAGCAGGAGGAAACCAGAAAGGTATTCATAGTTACCGGTGCCGTTGGCGAAGGAAAGACCGCATGGCTGGTCAGGCTGACCGGCCTTCTTAAGGAAAGCGGTATCAGTACAGGAGGAATACTTGCTCTGCGGTTAATGGGGGAGGGAAAGACAACCGGGTACGATATTACCGATATCCGCACTGGTGAAAGGACCCCCTTCCTGAGACAGACCGGCGTTGCCACGGTGGGAGTTGAGCGGTTTGCAATGGATGAGGCCGGTCACAGGGCCGGTCACAGGGCACTGGATCCGGCAGCAAACAGGGCGATGGATGTAGTCATCATTGATGAGGTTGGCCCGCTGGAGCTCAGGGGCCAGGGATGGAGTGACAGGATCAGCGGTCTGCTGCATGAAACAAGGGTAATCCTTATCCTTGCAGTCAGAAAGAACCTTACAGATGCCGTTACTCAAAAATTCGGGATCACCGGAGCCG
>JAKAXP010000008.1 GCA_021816545.1 Bacteroidota bacterium | reverse complement strand
TATCCTGACACCTGATACCAGGGCCTGGAACCAGAGCCCGATAGGTATGAAGTAAAGAAGTATCCAGAGCAGTATTATTGCTCCTACAATGATTATTACATAAATGCCTAGTGCGCTCATATCTGTTTGTTTATTGGTTTCACTATCAATTTATTGTCATCTATTCGGATGACCTCAATCTCCTGCCTTGGATCAATGAGAATGTCAACTGACTTTGCTTCGAAATATTCACCGTTAACAAGCACCTTGCCACCCGGGGCCAGCCTGGTGACCGTGGTGCCCCTGTCACCCGGCTTTACTCTGCCCTCCTGGGCGCCCACCGTGTCAACCTTGCCGTCAATTGTCGCCTTTAGCATGAACTTGTTCCAGGTGTTGGCCTTCAGCATCAGTACAGTTAAAACTATCATGACCACTGCAGTGATTCCCAGCACTATAAGCCCGGTAGCGGTGCCAAAAGAGACAAACGCGAATACTATGCCTGTAACGAGACAGATTGCTCCTCCGACACCCGCGATGGTTACACCGGGGATGAGCATGAACTCGATTATGAAGAGCAGAAGCCCAACGAATATCAGGAATATTATCAGCCCGAGAGACATATCAGTTTCTTTAGATAACTACGGTATCAAGACTCAGTTCTCTGAGTTTCATTCTCAACTTCTCAACGGTGCGGGCATCAGCAATCTTGATGACACATCCACCCTTAATATGTGTAAGAACAGCACACTGCTCAGCCTGGATCTCATCATGGCCGCAGACATCAACAAGTGATTTGATAACGTGATCAAAACTGTTGATGTCATCATTTATGAGCATGAGAGATCTCAGGTTCTCCTCGCTTCTCCTGTTATTTTCCGGTTTCGGCGCCCTCTTAGTCATCCGGCAGTTTGTTTAAAAGTTCCATTGCCGCCTCAACGGGTATTTCCTGTGTTCCGACATAGGCTGTGACCTTTGCAGTATTGTAGCCGTTGCGAATCAGCAGCGAGACATACTCGTCAGCGCTTTCAAATGTAATAAAATTACCGATCAAAAACACAGTCTCACCAGCGCTGTTTTTGATCATCTCGAGGCCGCGCGTGCCTGCCAGCAGCTCAATTTTCTGTATCACCTCTGGCTTGACAGGTTTGGTGATTCGCATAACTTCAGCCCTGAATGAGAGGGTACCGACGGGTACCGGCGCTGGTTGCGCTGCAGCGGCGGAGGACACCTGACCGGGCTGGGCTGATCTTCCAGAAGGCACCTGACCGGATTGTGCCGCAGCGGAGGAGGCTGGAGAGCCGCTGCCTGTACCATCCAGAGAACGCCCCCCCCACTCTTTCTCAAGAAGTGAGGCTCTCTCCATTGAAACCTGAACACCGTCCATCAATGCAATCACAAAGGCATCGGGAAAACCAGCTCCCTTGGCCTGAGGAAGCGCGTTCCTGGCATCATCAAGCCTGCGGAATAACCCTGTATAGTAGTAGACAGCCTCACTCCCCTGCCTGTGTTTGCCGAATACCGGGTTAAGTCCTTTGAAAAGCGCCGGAGCCACACTGTTTCTGAAAGCAGCTACCTGGATCGTGTATACCAGTCCTAAAGGCATGGCAGGCTCAACTGGCACTGGATTAATCGGACCGTAAGCCTGGCCGGGCAGCACTTCGAACCGGCTCAGCCGGACTGCCTCAGGAGGTTCTGCAGCCTGCACCGGGACAACGGTTCTGTTGTTGCCGTTTTTCTTTGCGAGGGCAATAAGCAGTGAGTCTGCTTCTTCGCCCCGCTCCAGGATCTGACCAAGCACACGATAGTACTCGGCAGGAACACCGGTTGTATCACCCCTGACAACAGGCTTTTCCGGGTCGCGGACCTTTTCCTCAGCCTTGACAACACCTGCACCCGGATCTGAAGCCTTATCATTTACTGCCGACTGGTACTGCCGATTGCCGACTGGTACTGCCGGCTGATCCTGCCGGCTGACTCCACCGGCTGACACCGCCGTTGCCTCCCTGACAACCCCGGCAGGAGGTTCTCTCATCTTCAGGGCACCGGATCCGGCGTTACACTGATCGATGTACTTCTGCAAATCATATTCGGCGGCAACTTTCCTGCCGGCCTGACGGGAGAACCTTTCAAAAGCCTCCACCGCCTGGGTGAAGCTGCCGCTCATCTGCAGGGCACGGCCATACCAGAACCACACGTCGTTGGGTACGCTCTTAACATTGACAGAACCGTTTATTGCAGATGCCAGCAGTGTCACTCCCCTCTGGATGTCGCGCTCCAGCCTTACAAGGCATGCCCCTGTATAATACTGGTAGAGCGGATCACGCGAATAGAGCAGCAACAGTCCGTTATAGTTCGTGTATGCCTTCTCAAAATCCCCCTTGATCCAGGCTGCCTGCGCGGCTTCCTTTGATGGCCGCACAGCCCCATCCTGGGCCATCGCCGGACAGGCTGACAGTAGCAGTATTACAACCGCAACGACAACCGTCCGTGAAACACCTGTGTTAATAACTCTGAGGTGTAAATATTTTGTGTAAGATGATAACTTCATACCTTTACCAGTCATAACAAAAATAAGAAAAAGTCATGACCCAACTCACCGCAGGCATGCCGGCCCCGCAGTTCGAGGGAACGGATCAGAACGGAAATGCCGTGAAACTCAGCAGCTTCCTCGGGAAAAAAGTAGTACTCTATTTTTATCCGAAAGATGATACCCCCGGATGTACTGCAGAGGCTTGCAGCCTGAGAGACAATTATGAGGAACTCCTGAAGAAGGGATTCATCGTGCTGGGTGTCAGTCCTGACAGTGAGAAATCACACATGAAATTTGCGGGTAAATACAATCTTCCCTTCCCGCTGATAGCGGATCCTGAAAAGAAGATACTTTCTGCTTATGGCGCCTATGGTGAAAAACTGATGTACGGTAAAAAGGTGACCGGCGTGATCCGTACTACCTACATAATTGATGAAAAGGGAATCATCGAGAAGGTGGTCAAAAAGGTAGACACAAAGGATCATGCCAACCAGATTTTCAAGATGTACGACAATGTCTAACTGCTAAAGAATAAGTAAATGGAAAAGAAGGAAATCAACAAGGAAAAGCTGAAGGCGCTTGAGGTTACGCTGGGCAAGATCGAAAAGGATTTTGGCCGTGGCACCATCATGAAGCTGGGCGACCATGCCGTTGACAACGTGCAGGTCATTTCAACAGGCTCCATAGGCCTCGATGCAGCTCTCGGCATCGGTGGTCTGCCGCGCGGCAGGGTTGTGGAGATATACGGTCCTGAATCATCCGGTAAAACCACGCTGGCCATTCATGCAATTGCCGAGGCGCAGAAGGCAGGCGGTATAGCTGCAATCATTGACGCCGAGCATGCATTTGACAGGTTCTATGCCGAGAAACTGGGAGTTGACGTGGAAAACCTCCTCATTTCCCAGCCTGACAACGGAGAACAGGCGCTGGAGATTACCGATCACCTGATCAGGTCAGGTGCAATTGACATCATTGTGATCGACTCTGTTGCAGCCCTAACCCCAAAAGCTGAGATTGAAGGTGAAATGGGCGACTCCAAGATGGGGCTCCAGGCGAGGCTTATGTCACAGGCCCTTCGCAAGCTCACTGCAAACATCAACAAGACAAATACAACATGTATTTTCATCAACCAGCTCAGGGAAAAGATCGGCGTCATGTTCGGCAATCCTGAGACCACAACCGGGGGCAATGCACTAAAGTTCTATGCTTCAATCAGGCTTGACATCAGGCGCACAAACCAGCTCAAGGAGGGTGAGGATGCAGTAGGTAACCGCGTCAAGGTGAAGGTTGTAAAGAACAAGCTGGCACCACCATTCAGGAAGGCTGAATTTGACATTATGTTTGGTGAGGGGATCTCCCGCACTGGCGAAATCATTGACCTCGGGACTGAGTTCAACATTATTAAGAAGAGCGGCTCATGGTTCTCCTACGGCGAAACTAAGCTGGCCCAGGGCCGTGATGCAGTGAAGAAGCTTCTTGAAGACAATCCTGAGCTGGCAGACGAAATAAAGGTGAAAATCACGGAACAGCTTAAGGAAAAGGCAAAATAGTCAGTGTCAATCCGGCTCTCCTGCCAGACCTGGAAACCGATTCCCAGACCCAGGAGCCATAAGGAAATGAAAATAAGAAGAGTGAAGGTAAACCTTCACTCCCTTTTGCATGTCCGGTTCTCTGCTCTTGTCCGATCGGCGCGACCTTAATAACCCCTTGTCCCGGACACACGCTTGAAACTCCAGAATACTGTCTATTGCATTTTACCGATTGTGGCGATGACCCCCGTTCCGCCTATACATGCTGATATTGTTCCATTTGGCACATCAACACAGCATGTGAATCGGCACCCTTCCATATTCTGGCAATATGATGACATATTACACCATGTGCAGAAATACACTTCCATCCCGTCACAGGGTGTACAACCATTTGAAAGGCATCCATCCCATCTGACATTCAGCGTGACTGGCACATTGAAGACGACTGACGGTTCAATGACGAATGTTTTCAGGAATTCCGCTTCATTCATCGCAGACTTGTAAAGAACCTCGTGCATTGAGAACTTCACCTTTTCCTTAAGGGCACCGGCAGGAATAACCATCACTACCTCGCCGTCAAAACCATTCACAATCCCGCCTTCAGGACCAATTAACGGGGTAGGATCATCCGGGATGAAACCAGGACCAAACTTATCCTCACAACTGGTAAATGCAAATACCAGTAAAACTGCTGGCATAGTCAGGCTCCATTTTAACCAACCTCTCTTTTCCATGACCGAGTTATTAAAGTTCTTTTATCAAAAACATCGAATCAAATTTCAATCATACAGGAGGCGGCTGCATAGCAATATTTTTAGTTTTTGTTTAAATTATGTATACATATCTACATATAACAGCCTTTTGCTTATACTTTTTAATCTCTATTATTAATTATATGATTTATATTAATCTTTAGAGCCTAAAGAAATTACAACCGGAAATGGCGTGAATACAAAAAAGAAGTGAAGCCTGCACTTCACCTCCTGATACAACCCAAACCTAAACTTTATATGAAGTGACCGGTGATTGATGCCTGTGGCTGGCATCAGCGTTGCTTTCTCCCAGGCCGGTCAAGAATAACTCATTTTTCGCGGAGGGACTTCAGCCCATCTCTCATCTCCTCAAGATTGTCAACAATGGTCTCACCAAAGGGGACATCCGAATAGTTGACATTAAACCCGGTTATGATATTGTTGGCACCATAGTCTGTAAGTGTCTCACCGAGGTTGCCTCCGACAATGGTCCAGTTACGGCTTCCGGTATTAAGCAGGACTGAGGTTACAGAAAATGTGGCATTTGACAGGTTATTCCCAAGCATCAGTCCGTTTTCATTGAGGACCGGGGCTGTTCTCATTACCCTGATGCCATAGGAACCTTCGCCCGAAAAACTGTTGTTTCTGATAACCATGCCCGACATGCTGAAACAGCCAATCCCGGTAAATCCCTCATCGCTAAGTAAAAACTTATTGCTTTTTACATTAAAAATCATCGGAATTGCATCGGAATAAATAACCCTGCGCTGGTCATTTACGAGGATGCCGCCTGTGCCGCCTGCAATCAGAAATTCATTCTTCTCTATATCGAATACGGTAGCTCTCGTCTGATCAACCTGTTGCAGATAGGCCGGCCATGGACTGCTCATTACCTCTATGCCAAAGCGGGCTCCCGGTCCGTCATAGAAGGTGTTACCAGCTATTGTAACATTCAGGTCATTGTTGTGCCAGAAAGCAAGTGACCCGCCGTAGCCATAAGCCTGAGTGGAGTTATGGTTGAAATAATTCCCTCCGGTCACAGTCACTGTACCCTTGTTTATGTATGCAATGAGTGCCCCGTAAATGTCAAAATTCTCAAAATAGCAGTTTGTGATTGAAACGTCTGTCGGCGAAAGTGGCCACCCCCCTGCCAGCTTTGACCCCTGACTGTCAAGCCCTGCAAGCAGTCCTGTGTTGCAGTTCGACCTGTATCCGGAAGGCCAGTCAGATCCGGAAATGAATTCAACATTGTCTATAGCTGCCCGTATATGGTCATGCATTGAAACATACACCCGGTTGCGGGCGGAGAAGGCCACCAATCCCTCCAGCCATGTCATTACAGGATGCAGAGTCAGAATACCGTCAGGCGTTTTTATGGTCATATTGCTCATATAAATGTCGCCACCCACAAACTTTATCAGATATGGATTCAGATTCTGGCTTAGAACCGGAGCTATATCAAGATCTTTCCTTGCGGTTATGACTGTCTTGCCCTTTCCGGCGCCGGTAAACCTGCCGTAAAACTCATGGATCTCAACCAGGCCCACTGAAAAGTTGCCTTCGAGCAGCCTGACCTCTGTGCCTTCTCCCAAACTGATGGCCTCTGCAAATGCATTGACCAGGTTTCCGGTATCATCCCCGCCGCTGGGGGCTACCCGTATAACCAGGGATTCAGTCGCCCCGGCTTTAAGGTCCGGACCTGAGATGCCGTATTCGCAGTCATCCCTGCTGCACGAAAACATCATGCAAAGGAGGGCAGTCGATAACAGTGAAATCTTAATTGTTTTCATGTCATTGGTTATTAAGTGGAACTATACGTATTTCCTGTAAAGTTCCTACAGAACAGAGGGATGCACATATCAATTTCGCCCGACAAGATTGAATGCCCGTTGCATTTTATTAGATTATGGTGCAGTCGCAGAAAACCATCAGACCGCGATTGAATCAGATTGCCTGCAGACGAACCGCCGGTCTGTTGTTGTAAGGGGTAAGACCTATCCTGTCAATGATGTCCAGGAACCTTGGATCATCACGCATAAAATCAAAATCAGGATTTGATCCGATGAGATCGAAAAAGGCATGTCGTCTCCTTGTCTGTGTCATGTTTATCTCGAGCCAGTGAAGTGAGTTCTCCTTATCGCCCAGGATGGCATACCACCATGAGATAAAGAACGGAATCCCGTTCAGGCCGAACACAGGCAAAGGCTCGCTGATATTGGTTTCAACCATCCATGTGAACAATCCCTCTATGCCCCACTTTCGATAAGCCATCTCAATTTCCTCTTCCACCGCAGTTCCGCCATCAGAAAACTTTCGCACGATTCCCTTAAGGGCTTCTTTTGCTTTCTCCCCTTCACCCAGCTTTGCATAATTCAGAAAGAACAGCCAGTAGGTCATGAGATAGTTCTCATTCAGATCCTTTGCCGTCTCACAGGCCTTTATTGCTTCCCTATGCCTGCCCTCGAAATAACAGACATGGGCATTGAGGTTATGCAGTACCCAGAAGTGTGGCTCCAGCTTCATGGCGCGGTCAAGAAAAGTGCGTGTCTCCTCTATCGGACCAACTATCATCAGCAACTGGGCATAGCACTGGTTGGCAACCGGGTAGTCCGGTTTTAATTCTATGGCCTTTGTCAGCTCCTTCCGGGCTTCTTCAAACTGCCGGTCTCCCCAGCCGTGATATGCTCCAAGGACGGTATGAGCTTCAGCACAGTCGGGGTCCAGCTTTATGGCTTTCAGGCTGTAGTCCCTTGCCTTCATGAAACCTTCCTTTGTCGGGAACCAACCCCAGGCCGACAGGTCGAACCATGCCTGTGCCAGTCCGGCATAGGCCAGTGCAAAGGAAGAATCGGCGGCCACTGCCTTTTCAAAATACCGTATGCTGCCTGTAATGCCTTCCCTTTCCGTATCGGTCCGCTGCTCGTTGATGGATCTGTGAATCAGGAACCGGCCCCTCAGGTAGTAGTCATATGCCTCCGGCTTCACAGTGGGCAAATCCTCAATCCTGCTGATCTCACTTTCACTGATTACAGCATTGAGTTTATTAGCCACCTGAAGAGCTATCTCCCCCTGGACTCCGAGAATGTTGGTAAGCCTTCGGTCAAAATTCTCCGACCAGAGGTGCTGATCATGCTGAGTATCAATAAGCTGAACGCTGATCCGTACCAGTTCCCCTTCCTGTCTTACACTTCCCTCAAGAACATTCCGGGCACCAACCTGCCTCGCTATTTCCCTTGCGGTAAGGTCAGTGTCCCTGAAATGTTCTGATGTAGTCCTGGAAATTACCCTTAAATCACTGACATGATACAGATTATTCAGGATATCTTCCATGATGCCGTCAGCAAAATACTGGTTTTCCGGATTATCACTCATATTCCTGAAAGGCATGACAACTATCGAGGGGTCCTTGGCCCTGAAAAAGGAAGTATTGGATCCCAATACCGCAATCGCAACAGTCATTGAAGCTATCATTGACAGTGCAAGTAATATTTTGCCCAGAGGTAATTTATATGCGGTCCAGAAATCTCCCGGATTTAACTTACCTGTCGTCAGGTCATTGCCTTCCGGTTCACCAGTCTGCATCATTTTCTTTACCTCCCCGGGAGGATGCCCGAAATATTCATGAAAGCATTTCGAAAAGTATGCCGGGCTGCCGAAGCCTACTTTATATGCAACTTCGGAAGCGGTAATCTGACCGTCATGAAGCATTTCCAGGGCTTTATGAAGCCGGATCTCCCTTATGAACTGGCTTGCATTCCTTACTCCCGCGGATCTGAGTCTGCGGTGTATGGCAGACCGGCTAAGGTGGGCTTCCTGAGCAAGATCCTCCACATCAAACTCCTCCCTTGACAGGTTGGCCTCTACAATCGTCTTTAGCTTTCTGAGAAACTGCTGATCCGTGGATTGAAGTTCTGTCATGCCGGCTTTAAGCAATCTGTATAGTCTATAAAATATTGTCAAACAAGTTAATACATTCATTTCAGAGGATTAAAACAGAAAAGTGAAGCCTGCACTTCACTTCTCAATCAACCCAAATCTAAATCCAATTATATAAGGGCCGGTGACTGATGCCCGTGGATGGCATCATTACTGCTTTCTCCCAGGCCGGCCAGAGATATTTTTTTTGGTTCTTCAGTTCTTTCAGGGCTTTCTTCATTGCCGGCATATTATCAACAATTGTCTGTCCTGTTCCTGGAGGGAACTAACGAGATACACGCTGCAAGAAGGAAGGTCTTTTTCATCGGTGTGTTTGTCTATTGCCTGCCTTTTATAAGAGTTATTGTACCGCTCCAGTGATGGAACGAATTATCAGGGTACGAATCCCTGTTGTAATCATCTGTGAATCCGCTTCCGGTGGCACCTTCAAAGCGGCCGGTCCCTCCGAGGATAATGAACGGATCCTTGAAGTACGAATTCACATCAGCCGGATGATAATCCAGTCGTCCGTTGAGTACCTGGCCGGCACATGAGACGTAGAGTATGTCACCATTGGCAGCCGTGAAATATGCAGACATGTGACCACCCGGATAATAGCCCTCAATAAAATCACAGCAGAACTCAAAGTAATGGGTAAATCTCCCAAGCTGGGTCCCGGTTCCGCCACCCTCATTTATAATCATCCCGTTCATGACACCTCCCTCAGGATTCCATTCACCACACAAAGCGTCAGGGCCGGCATACATGTACGTTCCCATAAAATCAGCCTTGAACGGGACAGTGACTGTTACCGGTTCCGGATTGCTCTTTTTAAGGGTTACATTCATTTCATCTCCCTCATAACGAGAACAGGAGATTACAGTGCAGCAGACTGCCGCCAAAAGCAAGATTTTGTAAAATGATTGCATAGTAATAATTATTAGTTCGCACAAATTGAAATAACCCTGGCAAGTTAGGAGATACTGCATGGAACAGCGTTGCTCAATGTACCGGACTTTTTGCCGGTCGTCCCGCAATTTTGCCAGAAGTACCTAAAAGATTGCCAGAAGTCCCCGGATAATTAAGGGCACGTAATTACCTGCGGATATCACTCGGATTTATACCGAATTCCTTCGTGAATGCCTTGCTGAAATGGGAAACGTTTTTAAAGCCTGCCCGGTAGGCAGCCTCAGCCACCGTCAGGTCTGAACTAAGCAGGAGATGTCTGGCCTGCTGAAGCTTCATCCTCAGGAAATAGTCATGCGGACTCTGCGAGGTAAGGCTCCTGAACTTGCGGTAGAGCTGGGTGCGGCTCATATTAACCTGCTCACACAGGGTGTTGATGTCAAAATCATCATCGCCCAGGTGCCGTCCCATTACTTCATTTATTTTCTTGATAAACCTGTCTTCGAAACTGAAATTATTGTTGTCATCCGGGGGAAGAAAACCAGCAGCGGAATACCTGGAGTGCAACAGTCTACGCTGTCTGATCAGCATCCTCAACTGAGCGCGGAGCTCCTCCCTGTCAAACGGCTTGGCAATATAAGCATCGGCACCCCGTGCCAGCCCTTCCACACG
This sequence comes from Bacteroidota bacterium, assembly GCA_021816545.1. Taxonomy (GTDB): domain Bacteria; phylum Bacteroidota; class Bacteroidia; order Bacteroidales; family VadinHA17; genus SR-FBR-E99. The sequence continues at coordinate 17,485 of JAKAXP010000008.1, read as the reverse complement.
TGATGCAACATCTGCCTTAGCGGATAGTATGACAACCGGAATGTGACTTGTACGAGGATCATTTTTAAGCAGGTCAATCATTGTGATACCATCCATAACCGGCATCATGACATCAGTGAGTACAATATCCGGTATTAACTCGCAGGCGCGGTCAAATCCCTCAGATCCATCGGCTGCAGCAACCACTTCATAACCGTTTGAAAGGATGGTCATAAGATAGGTTATAACATCTTCATTATCCTCAACAATAAGCAGGATGGGATTTCCGTCCCCTGCATGCTGCGGGGCTTGTGACACAGGGTTCTTTTCATCCTGACCTGAGGTATCAGGATGCCCGTGTTTATCAGCTAAGGCATTCCTGTTTAAGGAGTCCGACAGCGGCGCATCCCGCGTGACAGGCAGTGTAACAATAAACTCTGTACCCTCTCCGTATATGCTTTCAGCCCTTATACTTCCGCCAAGGAGCATAACAATCTCTTTGGTCAAAGCAAGCCCAAGGCCTGATCCGGGAATCTTCACGCCGCTTACAGCCGTTTCACGGGTAAAGCGGTCAAAAACTAATGGCAGAAATGTTTCAGTTATCCCCGGGCCATTATCAGTAACCCTTATTTCATAATGAGTGTCGGATACAGGCTCGGTTATTACTACAACCCTTCCTCCGGGTTGCGTGAACTTTATCGCGTTTGTAACCAGGTTTGAGATGATTTTCATGATCATATCATGGTCATAGTCAAGGACCATCTCTTTTTCCCTGGTCACCAGATCAAGTTCAATACCTTTTGATTCGGCAAATGACCTGAACAACTCAACTCCATGCCTTACAATAAGGTTAACGTCAGATCTTGCCATATTAACAGGCATTGCCCTTGCTTCCAGTTTTGCAAGATCAAGCATCTGGTCAACAAGGTTCAGAAGAACCCCGGCGTTTCTGTCTATCGTCCTGGTGCCTTTCTTAAGCCATTGCTCCGGATCACTTCTAATAAGATCGTTCATTCCGGTAATTACAGTCAACGGTGTGCGAAACTCATGGGAGATATTCGTATACAGTCTTTTCCTCGCATCATCAATCTCTCGAAGTCTTGTATTCTCAATCTGCTCAAGCTTAATGCGCTGCGAGATGAAATTCAGCACAAAGATCATCGCAAAGCCAGTGATCCACAGAATATTAATCACATACAATGATATGTTCACCCTTGGTGTCATTTCAGGTGGTACAGTAAGTCTGGGATGCAGCACCCCGGCCAGAATCACCGTAACAATGTAAATGACATATATTATGATTGAATGTCTCTTCTCGTTATAATTGAGTGTAAAGAATACCAGGGCAAGCCCGACGAATACCAGCCCGCCGGAGTAGGGTATTCCTCCCAGTTTCAGGATAGTATAAAAAGTCACAAGGGCAACCATGATCTGATTTATCAGTTGCCATAATACCGGTTGCCTTCGAAGTAAGAGTGGGAAAACTACACCAAGGAAATAAACGAAAGACAGGAAAAATCCATAGTAAATAATGATCCTAAGGTCAGGGAAAACCATGTGGTATACCACAGTCAGGACAAATATCATCAGAGTGACTGCAATACTGGATACCCAGTATATTTTCTGCTGGGCAATGAAATTTTTGTCTGCACCGTGGTAGCTAAACCTTCCGGTGAGCCATTGGTCTGTTTTGGCGAGAAACGGGGGCGGCATCTCCTTAACAGATCATGCATTGATTATCATAATCTTATCCAAGTTAAGCCAAAAAAGAACTCAAGTCAAATTTATTTAGATATAATTGCCTTTCACAGCTAATTTTGTTGATATGGCCTTAATCGCAGCACGGTTACAGAGAGGATTTTGACTCCTTTTTAGGACTCTAAATGATTTTGCACAGAATTAAATTTCCTATTTTTGAGAATCAGCAGAAGCGAAAACGAAAACTGAAAAACCTTATCATATGAGAAAGATTTCCTTAATCATTATTTCATTGGGATTTGTCTGCCTGTGCGCATGCAAAACTGAAAAGACTGAAACGACAGAAGTGAAGGTGATAGACGTGTCACTCACCGATGCCGAGAAGGAAGGAGGTGTGCTCACTCCTGAGATCCTATGGAAATACGGTAGGATCGGCTCAATAGTACTGTCACCTGACGGTACCACTGTCCTTTATACAGTCACCAATTATGACCTCCCTACCGAGGAACGTACTACATGCATCTTTTCCGTCCCATCAGCAGGGGGTAATCCTGTCAACCTGACACCTGAAGGCGGATCGGGACCGCAATGGATAGAAAAAGGATCAAAAATCGCCTACATCTCCGGCAGCAAAGTAATGGTAATGAATGCTGATGGCAGCGCCAAAAAAGAGATTACAGGTCTCCAGGATTTTGAGATCCTCTCCTTTTCGCCGGCCGGCAACATGGTATATTTCACCCGTCGCGTCAAGCTTGACCAGACGGCAAATGAAAAGTACAACCTCCCGAATGCAAAGGTCCGGATCATTGATGACATGATGTACAGGCACTGGAACACCTGGAGTGACTACTCCTATAGCCACGTCTTCGTCGCCTCTTTTGACGGCGCGGCAATAAGCAATGAAAAGGACATAATGGAGGGGCAGCGCTTTGATGCCCCTGACGCTCCCTGGTTTGACGAGGCTGACCTGGCATGGAGCCCCGACGGAAAATATGTTGCCTACTCAAGCAAGAAACTCTCAGGCAAGGCCTATACGCTAAGCACCAATACTGATATTTATCTCTATGACGTGACCACAGGTGAAGAGAAGAACATTACTGAGGGAAACATGGGATATGATAAGGTACCAGTATTTTCCCCTGATGGGTCCATGGTTGCATATTCCAGCATGGAGGAAGACGGTTATGAATCTGATCTCGAGCGTTTGTTTGTTTACAATATCGCCTCAGGTGAACGGAAATGGGTCTCCGAAGGATGGGACTACAACGTTGGTAACATGCAGTGGAACGGCACCGGTGAGATATGGTTCACCAGCCCCTACCTGGGCAGGCAGCCTGTCTTTAAAATCTCCCTGGCTGATGGCGCAGTCACTAAAGTGACCGAAGGTGACTATGACATGGGCCCGCTGCAGCTCCAAAACAATGTTCTGGTTGCAGGGATCCAGTCAATGGCACGCCCCACCGAGGTAGCGAATGTGGATATGTCCGGCGGTCGGTTTTCAACGATAACTGACGTCAATGGTCATATCTATGAGAAAATAAAAATGGGGAAAAGTGAGGAACGGTACATTAAGACCAGGGATGGCAAGGATCTCCAGATGTGGATCATCTACCCGCCTGACTTTGACCCGTCAAAGAAATATCCTGCACTGCTCTATTGCAAGGGCGGGCCGCAGGGACCTCTCGGGCAGAGCTGGAGCTACCGCTGGAACTATCAGATGATGGCTGCGAACGGCTATATCGTCGTGGCTGTCAACCGTCGCGGCAACTCGGGCTTCGGAAGCTACTGGCGCGAGCAGATCTCGGGCGATTACGGCGGCAAGAACATGCAGGATTATCTTGACGGCATTGATGCCATGGCGAAGGAACCGTTTGTCGACAAGGACCGGCTGGGGGCTGTGGGAGCAAGCTACGGTGGCTATTCTGTCTTCTACCTCGCCGGGATCCACAACAAGAGATTCAAGGCATTCGTGTCACACTGCGGTGTGTACAACACAATTGCCGAATACGGCTCAACCGAGGAGTACTGGTATCCGAACAAGGATTACCAGGGTGCACCCTGGGACAAGCCGCAGCCTCCGGGGTACAACAAATTTTCACCCCATACGCTGGTTGACAAGTGGGACACGCCCATCCTGATCATCACCGGTGCAAACGACTTCAGGATCCCCTACAGCCAGTCGCTTGAGGCCTTCAACTCTGCTCAGCTTCGCGGTGTTCCTGCCAGGCTGCTCTTCTTCGAGAATGAGTATCACTGGGTTACCAAACCGCAGAACTCGGTCATCTGGCAGAAGGAGTTCTTCGAATTCCTCGACACATATTTGAAATAAAAAGAGGCAAGAGGCAGTAGGCAGTAGGCAGTAGTGGTAAACTATTGCCTATTGTTTTCAATACCGGGGTTTTGAAAACCTTCAGACTTCCAGGCTCTGCTTTGCTCTCATCTTTTTGTCAATGATCTCGGCTGCCTTGATCAGCGGATAGGCTGCAGGTGAGGCCGTAAGGAGCGGGTGTGTTCCTATCTGGGTTATGAGCAATGAGTTTACAGTCATCCTGTTCTGGATTATCATGCCGATAACATTAGTAAGTTCGCCGGCACTGAGACCGCCGATGACCTCGCCACCTATGATCACACCTGAATTACGGGCAGCTATGAGTTTAACCACCTGCTTCTGGGTCTTGGGCAGTGTGCCGGGGTGACGGTCAACCCCCTCAAACAGGCCGGTCAGCACATCTATATTTTCTTTTCTGGCTGCTGCTTCTGTCAGTCCTGCCGTACCAAAGCCTGTCTTGCCAACAGCAGTTGCGTATATTGCAATGGTTCCTGAAAAAGTCTTCACGGTTTCGAGCTGGAAAAGGTTCATACCCGCAATGCGGGCCTCGGCGCAGGCAGTTGAGGCAAGCATTGTGTTGACTCGGCGGCGGGTGACAAAATCACGCTTCTGTGCACAGTCGCCCACTGCAAATACATCAGGTTCATGCGTACGCATATACTCATCGACAGCTATGAAACCACCCTCATCAATATAGATCCCTGATTCCTGTGCGAGCCTGACATTTGGCTTGTAACCCATTGAAAGTATTACAGCATCAACATTGATCGTTTCTCCATTGTCGAGCATGACACCTTCCACATGGGTTTTCCCAAGGATCTCTGTCACCCCTGACCCTGTCCTGATCCTTACACCTCTCTCTTCAAGAAGAACTGCTATTTTGTCTGACAGCTCCACATCAAATGCCAGACCCAGAATGTTAGGCAGCTTTTCAATAAGGACCACCTCGTGACCTGTCCTGGCAAACTCGTCAGAAAACTCAACTCCAATGAAGCCAGCCCCTATGACAGCAACCCTCTTGCAAGCATCGAGCTTCTGCTTCATCTCGTCAAGGTAGACCTTATCCTTCGGTATTGTAAATACATTCTCCTTTTCTCCCCCCTTAAGCCATGAAGGCATCACAGGCAGAGAGCCGGTAGCCAGCACAAGCTTATCATATCCAATGTGTTCCCCGTTGATCAGTTTGACGTTTTTAGCCTTGGAATCAATAGCCACAACCTCAGCTACCAGGGATTCCACCCCTGTTTTTTCCATAAGCATATCAACCGGCATAATGTTTTGCTTCGAGTCTTCAAGGGTGCCGAAGATGTAAGGGATCCCGCAGGGGACCATTACATCCTTCTGCTTTTTTATCATGGTAAACTTCTTCCCGGGGTATGCAGATTTGCCTGTCATCGACACAACCATCCCGGCAGCACTGCCGCCAATTACTAATACATCTGTCTTCTTCATTTCAATTCTCGGAATTATGATTTGTGTTATTGGTTTCAATTGCTTCAATCACCTGCCCTGCAAGTTTTTCAAAGGCCTCCACAACTGTCTTGTCAGTCTGCTGGAAGACATTGCGACCTGCCTCGGCAGCCTCGCCGACCTCCATCACAAGAGGTATCTGGCAGAGAAGCCTGGTCCCATACTCCTGTGCCAGCCTCATACCTCCCCCGCGGCCAAAAAGATAGTAATGCTCATCAGGGTGCTTTGCCGGCGTAAACCATGACATGTTCTCCACTACACCCAGGATGGGGACTTTCAGGTCAGGATTGGTAAACATAGATGAAGCCTTCCGGGCATCATTCAGCGCTATCTCCTGAGGGGTAGTAACAATGATTGCACCTGACAGAGTAAGCTTCTGAACTGCTGTCAGCTGTATATCGCTTGTTCCCGGGGGAAAGTCAACTATCATGTAGTCAATTTCGCCCCATTCCGTGTCTTCAAAAAGCTGCCTGACAGCATTGGCAGCCATCGGTCCGCGCCAGATCAGCGACTGGCTCCGGTCAATGAAGAAACCGATGGAGATAATCTTAATCCCGAATTTTTCAACCGGATGCATAACATCCTTCCCTACCACCGTTTCAACCCTCGGCCGTACATCCTCAAGCCCAAACATGGTGGGTATCGACGGACCGAAAATATCAGCATCCACAAGTGCGATTTTCAGACCGTTTCGCGCAAGCGCAATTGCCAGATTGGCGGCTACAGTTGATTTGCCGACACCACCCTTGCCCGATGCCACCACTATAATGTTTTTAATACCCTTCATGGGTATCTTGTCAAACAGGTTATTCTTTTCCATTAGTAATCAATTTGTTCCAGATATCCTTTAATAATTTGCTTATCTCCGCATCGGGGAACATTTCAGTCACACTCTTCCCTGCAATCATCGCTTCCGTGACTCTTCTGTCATAAGGCAGGCGGCCAAGAAGTGCGCTGCCCAACGCCGCACACCAACCTTCAATCCTGTCAGCCATTGCCTCATTGAGATCATACTTGTTGATGATTACCCCCACCTCTCCCCCGAACTTCCGCGTAACCTCAAAAACCCTTTTCAGATCCTCCAGGCCCGACATGGTTGGCTCGGTGACAATAACTATCCTGTCCACTCCGGTAACCGTCGAAATCACCGGGCATCCAATCCCGGGAGGGCCATCCATCAGGATTATTTTCATTCCTGTCTCACCTGCCGCTTTCTTCGCCTCATCCCTCACCATGCTGACAAGCTTGCCGGAATTTTCCTCGCCAGGAGCCAGGCGTCCGTAAACCATCATGCCGTTCCTGAAGCTGCCTGAATACATCCTGCTTTTGTCACTGCGCACCATTTTAATGGCATTCATGGGACAGATGCGGGAGCAGAATAAACACCCGTCGCATGAAGTCTCCGAGATCATGATTTTGCCTTCCTGCTCAGTAATGGCATCAAACCGGCAGTAGCTCTCACATATGCCGCAGACAGTGCAGAGCGCATGATCAACAACGGCCTTATGGCCTCCGATATAAGACTGTCCTGTGCCGTGTTCAGGATTGAATATGAGGTAGAGATTTGCTGCATCAACATCGCAGTCGGCTACCACCAGTCTGTCACCGGCGGTCGCAAACGCAGCAGTCACGCTTGACTTCCCCGTGCCCCCCTTACCGCTTATTACCGCCACTTCCATGTTGGTCTGATATTTTGTCCCACTGTTCCATATCCTTCTGATATATGGTCCGCCAGCTTCTCAAAAAGGGAAGCCATGGCAGGAATCTCCTGCGTTACAAGCCTTCCCTCCGAGTAAATCCGAGCAACGGCAGGGTCATACCTGATCTCGGCAAGCAGGGGTATGTTCTCTTTCTCCAGGTATTCAGCCACACAACCGTCACCAATATCAGCCCTGTTGATAATCACAGCCGGCTCCTTCTTCATCTCCCTGAGTGTTTCAACACTCTGCTTCAGGTCACTCAGACCGAAAGGAGTCGGCTCTGTCACCAGTACCACATAGTCAGCTTTGTCAACCGTCTGAATGAAGGGGCAGGAGGTTCCCGGAGGTGCATCGAGGATTACAATACCCTCATCTCCGGATTCTTTGATTGCCGCCTTGATAACCCTGACAGGGGACATCTCGTTGACCTTCATCCGTGCCTCGACAACCCGGGAACCAACATCCGTACTGAATGTTGTTACCGCTCCCAGCACAACCGGTTTTTCAGTAATTGCACCGGAGTTGCAGGCAAAAGAGCAAGCTCCGCAGCCGTGGCAGAGATTTTCTATGACCTCTATGACTTTTGCATTCGGCAAATAGAATATTGCATTGTAGTTGCACCAGCGACTGCAACGGCCGCACCATGTGCATGCATCTTTATTGATGACGGGCACCTGGTGAGTTACTTCAGTCTCCCTGACCTTCTCAGCACTGAAAAAGAGCATGTCATCCGGCGCCTCTGCATCGCAGTCGGCCAGGGTAACCCTTTCGCCCCTGCGTGAAAGCACATTAAAGAGGTTCGTGGCAACGAAGGTCTTGCCTGTCCCTCCCTTGCCACTGGCTACTGCTATCCTCATCGCGTACGTGTGCTAATCATATGCCAGCCGGATCTTTTCGTCGGCCAGCGTGGGCTGAATGAAACGCTGCATCTGTCCCCCCTTCCAGGTGCCCAGGTTCATATGCGTTGTGTAATACTTCTGCGGGATCGGATGGGTGCCTACAACCACCTCAATGCCGTATTTCTCAGGGATGAACCGTGTAAAATAATCGAGCCTGGGGCACGGGGGATAACCAACCACCAGGCCAGTTGCAAGGTGAATGACACTCACACCGTTCTTTAACATCTCCTCAGGAGTATATTCCACGTTGCCGCCGGGACATCCGCCGCAGGTAGTGAATGCTGCTATCTCAACATCTTCATCCTTATACCTGTCAAATGCCCCTTCCCGGTTGCGGAACGACCTGAAGCACTTGACGCCTGCACAGGTATGGTACCTGTCGCATATGATGATGCCAATTCTTTTCTTTTCCATCAGGTGAAATCTTAATGATCACAGTAGTTTGCCCCGGCCTGAAGCCTGTCGTTGATAAGGTCTGCTGCAAGCTCGTCGGGGCTTTTCACGGGTGCGCCAACGAAAACATTTATTGAGTGCTGGTTAAAGAGGGCTATTGCTCTCTGACCCATTCCTCCTGCTATTACGTCTGTGATACCTTTTTCGGCCAGCCAGCCTGGAAGGAGTCCGGGCTCATGAGGCGGGGGAGTGATGAGTGTTTCGGCGGTAATGGTTTTACCATCGGCATCAATAATTGCGAACTTCTCGCAGTGGCCGAAATGAGAACAGAGGATACCTTCTTCAAGTGGAATTGCTATACGTTTTTTCATGTTCAATATATTTTGTTTACATAATCCAAATGGATTATTTGCCAAAGCCTGTTAGAGATCCTGACTACTGCGGGCATCAGTGGTTAAGGTGATTGCTTTTATCTTCCGAAACCGTGACCTCTGCCACGACCTGCTCCCGGGCCGGATCCGGCACCCCGGCCCTTGCCACCGGTATGCCTTCGTCCCTGACCGGCACCTCTGCCGCCTCCCCTTCCACGACCAGCACCTCTCAATACTGGGTCCGGAGTACCTGTTGCCTCTGCACGGCCATCAGACTCTTCCTGAACTTCCTTTCCGGCACGGCCCGCACCGGAATTCGTACACTTACCGGCCTTCCTGCCGGTCATAGGCCCCTCACCCTGAGGACCACTACCATCAAATCCTGGCATAACTCTTTTATTTATTGATTATTCAACATATCAATCACCGACTTAACCGTCTTCTCCTTTTCCTTGTAGACTATCATCTGGATCTTCAGGCTGTCAAGAAGTGACTTGATCTTCACTCCAAACTCACCGGAGACAATCTTCTGCACTTCCTTTGACGCCACCAGTTGAACTGAAGCCGGTCCGGCTCCCTCCTCGGCATCCTTGTTCGGGTTTGGAAGGATCTCCACCCCTCCGGTTTCCGTATCATAAATTACAAAAAAGGCACAACGGCCGAACCGCTGGTCGAGCCTGCTCTCAAGGCTCTGCCCTGTACTGGTTATTGCTACTCTCATATCTGGTTATTGTTTCTGACCTTCCGCATAACGGGCATTTTTCCGGAGTGACACCTTTATCAGGCTGGTTGAAAAGGCAATTGCAACCGTTGCATTTGTACCAATCACTGTCAAAGTAGACCTTCCCCCCTTCTATGATGACCTGTTTCCCGGTGACAAGTGCATCAGCGATCTTGGCCCTGGCCTTTGCATAGATGCGTGTCAGCGTGGGACGGGAGACATCCATGACCCTTGCAGCTTCATGATGATTGAGATTTTCATAATCGCATAGCCTTATAACTTCATACTCCTCGAGGTGCAAAAAGACCGAGCCTTGCTGCCCTTCTTTTGCTTTTCCGCCGTAAGGCCTCAATCCCGATATTACCGGGGGATTGCTTACTCTTCTTAATCTTGTTGGACGCGGAGACACTTTTTGATCATTTGTTCGCTACAAATATAATGAACATATGATCATAATGCAAATCAATACCACCTATAGTTTTATTAAAAATTAAACCATGGCTGGAAAAATCCTTATATTCCCATCATAAAAGCGGCAGATAATTAAACCACAGGGTTAATAAAAATGAACCAGGTCAGTATCCTTTATCATAAAACCAGGATCGGTGAACTTATCCTGGGCTCTCATGAAGGGAAACTGTGCCTGCTCGACTTCCGGTACCGGAAGATGAGACAGGTTATTGACAACAGGATAAAAAGCGGACTGGATGCCGAATTCATCGTGCAGGATGATGAGATTCTAAAGCTGACACGGGAACAGCTTGATGAATACCTTGCGGGCAGAAGAACCGTGTTTGATATTCCCTTGCTGCTGATCGGATCAGATTTTCAAAAAACCGCATGGAATGCACTGATGCAGGTCAGATACGGGAAAACGGCCACATACCTTGATCTTGCAAGGGCCGTTGGAAATGAAAAGACGGTAAGAGCAGTTGCAGGGGCGAACGGGGCAAATGCAATTGCTATAATCATTCCGTGTCACCGAATAATAGGAAGCAACGGGGAACTTGTCGGTTACGGGGGCGGCCTTTCTGTAAAGAAAAAGCTTCTGGATCTGGAGCAGGGGTACCGGAATCTGTTTGAGGATTCTTTATGAAGGGAGCCCTGCTACTTCAAAAACCTGACACATGAAGGGGCATTCAGAGACATTTTGGAGACTGCCTCATCACTTTTGCCCCCTTCACTTACCACTGTGACATCATTCGATCGCTGGTTTGCCACCAGGAATAATTTGCCTGACGGTGAAACAGCAAAATTACGAGGCCAGTTGCCACCGCATCCACGATGAACCGGCTCCGAAAGATTCCCGTCAACGCCAACCCTGAAGGTCACAATGCTGTTATGCCCACGGTTTGAGCCGTAGATCTTCTTCCCGTTTCGGGAGAGATGTATATCCGCACAATAGCTTTTCTCCGCGTATCCTTGCGGCAGTGTGCTGACAGTCTGTTTGACAGTTACAGTATCAGACAGGATGTTAAAAACTGACATCGTGGAATTGAGCTCATTTATGACGAAGAGGTTTGCAGAGGATTTGTCAATTGCCATATGCCTGGGGCCGCTTCCCGGCTCACTGCTGAAGTAAGCTATGTCTGCATTCATCAGAAGCCCGAGGGTTGTGTCAAGTTTAAGCTGGTGCACCCTGTCGAGGCCCAGGTCGGACACATAATATGTATGAAGCCTCGGGTTATGGATTGTCATGTGGGGATGCGACCTTTCACCGTAGAAGATAACATCAGTTACCTTTTCCGGTATCCCCTCGCTGTCGAGCCTTACAACGGAAACAGAGCCGCTGCCATAATTGGCCGTGATCAGGTATTTGCCATCAACTGAAACCTCAATATGGCATGGTCCTCCCCCTCCCTGGTTCATCGAACCAACTATCTCCAGGCTATTGCTCTTCTTATTGTAACGCAACGTAGTGATTCCTCCCCCTGCTTTCATATCAAAGGTATCAACCTCGTTGACAAGGTAGATCAGCCCCTCCTTCCCGAAGGTAAAAAAGGAAGGATTGTTTCCGACGGTGATCCCTGAAATCTTCCCGATGCTGCCGTTGCCATTCAGCCTGCACAACAGCACATCGGCCGCGCCATTTCCTGAATAACCGGATGCTATGAACGTATTGTCACCCATGCTGCATGATATCATAATTACCGGCAGAATAACCATCAAAACAAGTAATTGCTTTTTCATCGAAGGAGCTGTTTCTTATTGTATTGTGACTTTTCGTTTCCATTGTATGAATCCGTAAATAGCCATTATGAGAAATAGTACATACTGAACGGATACAAGCATTATTCCTCTCATCGCGTACATCGCGATGCTCATTATGTTGACAAGTATCCACAGGATCCAGTTCTCAAGTTTAAGGCGCGCGCAGAGGAGCGATGCAGCGATGCTCATCGCCGCTATCATGGCATCGGTATAGACGAAAGTGGCCCTGACGGGGAAGAAATCAGGCAGCCAGAGATGGATCCGGCCCATCACAGTGCCCATTGCCAGCGCCATGCCAATGATACCTGCCACCCAGAAAACCCTTCCCTTGTGACTTAACAGGGTAACGGGCTCTTCACCATTGGTGCTCTGCCTTTTCCAGTTGAACCAGCCATAAATGGCGTTGCAGAAGAAGAAGAGCTGCAGCACCATAGCCGAATAGAGATTGACCTGGTAGTAGAGCATGAAGAAGAGCACAGCATTAACCAGTGCGAATATCCATGTTATGATGTTTGCCCTGGCTGCGTACCAGACTGCCGCCAGCCCGGTGAGCACTGCTAGCAGCTCGAGAAGGCTCATCCGGTAGCCAAGGAGTTCGAAGAGGGTGGTGTCAATGTTGAACATAGGTCTGAGAGTCTGATGTCTGAAGGTGCTGAAAGGGATTAGTTATGCAGGTATTTGACCGGATTACGGAGAAAATTCTCAATCGGAAGTACCAGGATATTATTATGCTTCATAGGTATCGAACCGCTGTACAGAAGAATCAGCTTCGATTCAGGATAATCATCCCCGAAGGCCCTGAGTCCGTTATAATCTACCGGATTTAATGTTGAAGCACTCTTAACTTCAATGGCAGAAAAAACATCGCTCCCATAGAGTACAAAGTCTACCTCGTTACCAGCAAGGGATCTCCAGTAATATAGATGAGAATCTTTCAGAGAATAATCAATTATTGCACGGAGATGCTGCCCTACCAGTCCTTCCAGGGCAGGCCCCGCAATCTCTGACTCGGTGTCCAGAGGACCTCTTTGCCTCAGACGACGATATAATCCGCAGTCGAAAAGGAAGAACTTCGGGTGAGATGCTGTCTTACGCTTGGCTCTCCTGGCAAAAACCGGTAACCGGTAAGCCAACAGAAGATCCTCAAGAATATCAAAATATCCGGTGACAATGTTTCTTGACACCTGGCATTCACGGGCGACATTACTGATATTCAGAACTGAGCCGTGCGAAAAGCTGACTATCTCCAGAAACCTCGAGAAAGCGCCAAGATTTCGGACAAGGCCTTCTGCCTGAACCTCCTCACGAAGATATATATCTACATAGGCAGACAGGCTCTGTACAGGATCCAAACTTCTCTCAACAACGGGTATCAAGCCCGTCCTGAGGGATTTTTCCAGGCTGAAATCATCTCCAAGCTCCTCCGCAGTAAATGGATGCATGATGCACCTCAGGGCCCGCCCTCCGAGCATATCAGCGCCACCCATCTTTAATTTACGTGCACTTGATCCCGTCAGAATGAATCTTATTTTTCTCTCCTCCATGAGTTTATGCACTACATCCAGAACAGAAGGAACTTTTTGAACCTCGTCCACAATTACCAGGACGGGATTCAGGGCTGCCACACTCTTCTCAAGAGTTTCCGGAAAGGCTGAATATGTTCTGAAAGTCTCAGGATCAAGAAAGTCTATATACAAAACATCATCAGAAATTAATGTCTTTACAAAAGTGGACTTCCCTGTTCCCCTGGGCCCAAAGAGAAAGAATGATCCTTCAGGCACCTTTACATGTCGAATTTTGTTGGTCATACACACAAATTTAGACCTATTTTGCATATTTCACAAGCATTTTTTGACCTTTCTTAGTATTTTACAGAGTTTTTCTAGCTTTACGGCGTCAGAGTATGTCACCAGCAGAAGACTACAAATCGAGATTACAACGTTATGGCCGGGAGACCGAACGGTTGCAGAAGAGGTCGGACTGGCTGGCGATGGCCCGGCTGGCAGCATTTGCCGGGGGACTGGTGCTGTTAGCTGTGCTCCTGTCATTCTCGATAATTGCAGCTGTAGTCACATTTTCTGTGGCGCTGGCCTTGTTCGCATGGCTGGTTATCAAATATGAAACTACAGAGAAAAGCAGGAAGAGATACCTGCATCTGGCGGAGATCAACAGGCTGGAACTGAAGTGCCTCGAGGGAGATTTTTCAGGTTTCAAAACCGGAGAAGAATACGTTGAGAGAGACCACCCCTATTCATATGACCTTGATATCTTCGGGAAGGCATCACTGTTTCAGTATATCTGCCGGACAACCAGCAGTCCGGCTTCTGACCGGCTGGCTGAGTACCTTAAACAGCCCTCTATGCGGGAGGAGATCCTTTTACGCCAGGAGGCAGTTGCAGAACTACAGCCACTGACAGACTGGCGCCAGGAGATGATGACCCTCGGGCACATGAACGACGGCGCCGGCAACAACCCTGCTCTGTTGAACCTGTGGCTCGGAAGCGAGGATCTCTTCATGAAAACCAGCCGCGAGAGAATTATTTCAGGATGCCTCAGCCTTATTGCCGTGGCAGCGGTCATTGCCGTAATTACAGGACTTCCGGCAGCGGTACTCGCCCCTGTGTTCGGGGTGAACTTCATCTTCTACTTCACACGGTTCAGGAAGATCTCAAAACTGCAGGAACAGGTAAGTCGCTCATCAGACATTCTGAAGGCATACTCCGCCATCATCGGAATGATTGAGAGCAGAAGTTTCACTTCTCCCCTCCTTCAAAAGCTACAGTCGGCCTTCAGGGATGAGATCGCGGCCTCGGAACGTATAAGGCATCTCTCAAAGCTTGTAAGCAGGCTCGACTACAGGCTGAACGTGCTTGTTTCAGCACCTCTCAACCTCCTGTTCTTTACCGATATACACTTTTGCCTGGCGCTGGAGAGATGGAAACGGGAGCATGCCTCACGTATACCCGGCTGGTTTGCCTCGATGGCTGAGTTCGAAGCGCTGGCTTCACTGGCAAATATGGCATTTAACAATCCCGGCTGGGTTTACCCCCGGGTGACTGAAGACTATTTTGCTTTCAGGGCTGAGGAGATGGGCCACCCTCTCATTCCGGAAGGCAGGCGTATCACCAACAGTTTTGCCGCTGAGGGAGCCGGAAAAGCCATAATCGTGACCGGATCAAACATGTCGGGCAAGAGCACCTTCCTCCGTACCTGCGGGGTGAATGCGGTGCTGGCATTTGCCGGGGCGCCGGTATGTGCCTCGGCTTTCACCGTCTCGCTGGTCAGACTCCATTCCAGTATGCGCATATCAGACTCCCTTGAAGAGAATATCTCCTCATTTTATGCAGAACTGCGGCGACTGCGGGCCATCATCTCCGGAGCTGAAACCGACCCGAAAGTATTCCTGCTGCTTGATGAGATACTCCGTGGCACAAACTCCGACGACAGGTATACCGGCTCCGTGGCACTGATAAAACAGCTGACCGGTTACGGTGCCGTGGCGATGGTGGCAACGCATGACCTTCGTCTCGCGGGACTGGAACAGGAACTCCCGCAATCAATCGAGAACTATCATTTTGATGTAAAAGTAAACGATGAGGAGCTCTTCTTTGACTACCGTCTCAACCCGGGTATCTGCTCAAGCTTCAACGCCTCGCTGCTGATGAAGAAGATGGGGATAAAAGTCTGAGGTCTTGCGGTCTTGCAGTCTTGCGGTCTTGCAGTCAGACAGTACTGTCCAGGAGTCTAATAATTGCCTCAGCCTTCTCATTGTCAGGCAGTTGTCCGTCTATCCAGTTGATGGCAATACCGCGGCGTTCCATGCCGCGGAACCAGGTCATCTGACGCTTCGCGAATCGGTGAATCTCAACCTCCAGCTTCTGAACCATTTCATAACGCGAGAGCCTGTTCATCAGGTACAGGGTTATATACTTGTACTCCAGCCCGTAATAGATAAGGTCATCAGGGTGAATCCCCCCGGCCAGCAACTGCTGCACCTCCTCAATCATCCCCTCTTCGAGCCGTGTACGAAGCCTGTCACTGATACGCTGCCGCCGGGTTTCACGGTCAACAAATACCGCCGTAACAAGCGGATTCCTTACAGGGAATGGCCTCTCATCAACAGGATGATGTGCATAGTAATCAGCTATCTCAATCGCCCGCACCGCCCTCTTCACCGTGTCAACATCGGTACTGTTATGCAGGCTCTTGTACCGGGAGAGTATCTCCGTCAGTTCCTCCAGCGTCCGTCCTGCAAGCATCTCCCGCAACTGAGCATTCACCGGAACCTGCACCAGCCGGTAACCGCTCACGATGCTGTCAACATACATCCCCGATCCTCCGCATACCACCGGGAAAACTCCACGCACGGACAAATCATCAAATACCTGAAGGAAGTCGCGCTGATACTCAAAAACGTTGTACCTGTAACCGGCATCCACAATATCCACCATGTGTACCGGTACCGTCCGGCCGTCAACAATATAATCCGAAAGATCCTTGCCGGTACCGATATCCATCCCGCGGTAAACCTGCCTCGAATCGGCGCTGATCACCTCCCCTCCAAGCCGGTTAGCCACCAGCGCTGCCAGCCTCGTCTTACCCGTCGCGGTAGGCCCGGTTAGAACCAAAATATCATGCATCGGCTTGTCCATCAGAAATTAAAGATAGCCATAAAGAGGACAGGGTATCGCAATTTTGCTTAATTTTGCCGTTCGCAAATAAAAAGGGGTCATGGACTTCAGGTTTCTTTACCACAGAACAAAGTATTTTATCATCAGTCCGGTGCAGGCATGGGATGTCGTCCACCGTGAGAACAGGCCAATGAAATTCGTCAGAGGCAGTTTCTTCCTGCCGCTGACAATCCTCGTCTCCATTAGCGCATTCCTGGGATCGATGTTCTTCATCAATACCACCCTGAGACCGATGTACTCGGTACTGACCGGCGTTAACACCTTCCTTTTCCTTTACCTTGGCATATACGCATCAACCTTTGTCGTAAGGGAAATTATGAGGGCGATGGACCTTGGGCACGACTTCCTCGTGGCATTCAAGCTGGTGGCTTACTCAATGGCCCCCATCTTCCTGTCACTCACAGTCAGCCGCCTCTTTGAGTCACTTCTTTTCATAAATGTCCTTGGCCTGTATGGTCTCTATATCTTCTGGACCGGTATGGAAGTGATGGTCAACCCGCCTGACCACAAGAAACTGCCGATGATAATCGCCACGGTGGTAGCTATGCTCATGATTTTCTTCCTTCTCCAGGTAATACTGTCAAAACTGACTGAAGCAGTTTACTTTACAATCTTCGCCTGACCCGGTCAATGAGAAGCGACAGCAGCAATATTGTCATTAAGAACCGCAGGGCGTCGCACGACTACGAATTCCTCGAGAAGCTTATAGCCGGTATCAAGCTCACCGGCACCGAGATCAAATCAATCCGTGCCGGGAAGGCCAACCTGACGGATTCATTCTGTGCTTTTCGCAACGGCGAACTCTTCGTCACCGGGATGCATATTTCGGAATACTACTGGGGGAACATCAACAACCATGACCCGCTTGGGGAAAGAAAGCTTCTGCTTACGCGAAAGGAGCTCCGCAAGTGGGAAAGGAAGGTCAATGAGACAGGACTGACAATCATCGTCACAAAGGTGTTCATCAATGCCCGAGGACTGGCAAAGGCCGAAATAGCTTTGGCCAGAGGGAAGAAGCAGTAT